>JAESTN010000247.1 GCA_016763595.1 Flavobacteriaceae bacterium
CTACTGAAAAAATAAAAAATGATATCAAAACTACATTATATTACGCAGGGAGAAACCCCAGAAATACATTTAGAGAATACTGAGAAAGCCTGTGCATCAGGAGCAGAGTGGATTCAATTGCGATTAAAAGATCTTCCAGAGGCAACGGTTTTAGAAACCGCAAAAAAAGCAAGGGAAATTACAGCGCAGTTTCAAACCAGGTTATTCATAAATGACTATTATAAAATTGCAAAAGAAGTAAAAGCAGACGGAGTGCATTTAGGGAAGTCTGATGCGTGTCCGCTCGAAGTACGAAAGCATTTATATAGTTGGCAGCTTATAGGGGGAACAGCGAATACTTTAGAGGATTGTCAGGTTCTAATAGATAAAAAAGTAGATTATATCGGATTGGGTCCGTTTCGATTCACGGAAACAAAAGATAATTTGAGTCCAGTTTTGGGCGAACAAGGGTATGTAACAATAGTGGAAGGGCTAAAAACGGAAATTCCAATTATCGCAGTAGGCGGAATAACACTGCATGATATTCTAGATATTATGATTACTGGTGTCTATGGAATTGCTGTTTCGGGAGAAATTACTCGTGATTTCAATAGCATTCCGAAATTTAAAGAAATAGTAACTGGAAGTTCAACAGCAGAACAACGTTGGAAGCCCGAAGATGAAAAAAAATAAGAAAAACGAATGTTGCGTTAGGGATTGAAGCGGCATCCTTTTGCTGTTAGTTCGAGTGAATTTATTCAGTGAAACGAAATAAATTTGTATGGAGAACAAGCAAAAGATAAAGCAAAAAGCCCGACCGAAAGGAACGCACAAACAAAAAATAAGAATGTTACAAATAGCAGACAAAGAGTTCAACTCGAGATTGTTTACAGGAACGGGTAAATTTGCTTCCTCTAAACTCATGAAAGAAGCACTGTTGGCATCAGAAAGTGAGTTGATAACAGTAGCTCTAAAGCGGGTGGATGTTCAAGATGATCAAGACGACATCTTAAGGCATTTAACACATGATAGAATCAATTTGTTACCAAATACTTCGGGGGTTCGTACAGCAAAAGAAGCTGTTTTTGCCGCTGAATTATCGCGTGAAGCATTAGAAACCAATTGGATAAAATTGGAAATTCATCCAGATCCAAAATACTTATTACCAGATCCAATAGAAACTTTAAAAGCAGCTGAAGAGTTGGTGAAATTAGGTTTTGTAGTGATGCCATACATTCATGCAGACCCGGTTTTGTGCAAGCGTTTGGAAGAGGTTGGAGTGCAATGTGTCATGCCTTTAGGGGCACCAATTGGAAGTAATAAAGGAATAAAAACCCAAGAATTTTTAGAAATTATTATAGACCAAACCAATGTGCCTGTTATTGTAGATGCAGGTATTGGAGCACCATCTCATGCTGCATTTGCAATGGAATTGGGAGCCGATGCCGTATTGGTAAATACAGCAATTGCAGTTTCTCAGAATCCAATAGCAATGGCAAAGGCATTTAAGTTGGCAGTAGAAGCAGGACGCATGGCCTATGAAGCGAAGTTGGCGCCAGTGGTGTATAAAAAAGCAGCAGCAAGTAGCCCGTTGACAAGTTTTCTAAATTAGAAATAAAATGAAAACATTTAAAACAACATTTGATACCTACAACTGGGATGAGACCCTACAAAGCATCTTTTCTAAAACCGCAGCAGATGTCGTTCGTGCTTTGGGAAACTCTAAGAGAGATTTAGAAGATTTTAAAGCATTGATTTCTCCTGCTGCTAGACCGTATTTAGAGCAGATGGCACAGTTGAGTCAGATGTTGACACAAAAACGCTTTGGAAATACCATGCAAATGTATGCGCCAATGTATTTGAGCAATGAATGCCAAAATATTTGTACCTATTGCGGATTTAGCATGACCAATAAAATTCCGCGTAGAACGTTGACAGATGCTGAGATCTTAAAAGAAGTGGCCTTTTTAAAGCAGAAAGGCTATGATCATATTTTATTAGTAACTGGCGAAGCCAATAAAACGGTTGGCATTGATTATATAAAAAATGCCCTTCAATTGATCCGGTCACATTTTTCTAATATAACCATTGAAGTACAACCATTAGATAAAGAAGACTATGAATTGCTTATTGAAAATGGCTTGTATGCCGTGTTGGTGTACCAAGAAACCTATCATAGAGACGAATATAAAAAACACCATCCGAAAGGAAAGAAGTCAAATTTTGACTATCGTTTAGATACTCCTGATAGATTGGGAAAAGCAGGAATTCATAAGATTGGGTTGGGTGCTTTATTTGGATTGGAAGATTGGCGTGCAGATAGTTTTTTTACGGCATTGCATTTAAAATATTTACAAAAAACCTATTGGAAAACAAAGTACTCAATATCTTTTCCAAGGCTACGTCCACATTCGGGAGGTCTTGAGCCTAAAGTAGAAATGACCGATCCAGATTTGGTACAATTGATCTGTGCTTTTCGATTGTTAGATGAAGATGTTGAATTGTCTATGTCTACAAGAGAAAGTGAAGTGTTTAGAAATAATATTGTCCATTTGGGCATTACTTCTATAAGCGCAGAATCTAAAACAAATCCTGGAGGATATGCCGTAGAACCCGAATCGTTAGAGCAATTTGAAATTTCTGACGAACGATCTACAGAAGAAATAGCCACCATGTTAAAGAGTCAGGGTATAGAGGTTGTATGGAAAGACTGGGCAAATAATTGGCAATAAGAATGGAATTATCACCTGAAGAAAAGAAGCATTACAACCGTCATCTTATTTTAAATGAAATAGGACTTGAAGGACAATTGAAGCTAAAAAAAGCCAAAGTATTGGTTGTGGGAGCAGGAGGTTTGGGCTGTCCAATATTACAATACCTTACAGCAGCAGGTGTTGGTACTATAGGGATTATTGATGATGATGTTGTAGAGGTTAGTAATTTACAACGACAAATTTTATATACCTATGATGATGTTGGTACATCCAAAGTACTAGCTGCAGTTGCCCATTTATCAAGATTAAATCCCTTTGTTAATTTTCTAACCTATCAAGAAAAATTGACCAGTAAAAATGCTGTCGAATTATTTGAGCAGTTTGATATTATTGTTGACGGTAGTGATAATTTTCCGACACGCTATTTATGCAACGATGCCGCCGTCTTAGCTAAGAAACCATTGGTTTTTGGGGCAATTTATAAGTTTGAAGGACAGGTGAGTGTTTTTAATTATAGAGATGGACCAACCTATCGCTGCTTGTATCCAAATGCACCAAAACCAAATGAAGTTCTCAATTGTTCTGAAATTGGTGTTTTAGGCGTTTTACCCGGAATCATAGGATGTTTACAAGCCAATGAGGTCTTAAAGATTATTTGTGAGTTGGGAGAAGTGTTGCGTGGTAAATTACTGACGTTTGATGCTTTGAAAATGCAACAATTACTAGTGCATTTTGAAAAAACAGACGAAGCAAAAATCTCAGAGTTACAAAGTGATTACAATTTTTTCTGTGGAATTATGGCTTCGATTGCAGAGATTTCTATACAGCAATTAGAAAGTAATCAAGAAACATATAATTTATTAGATGTTCGTGAAGATTTCGAAAGAGCTCAATATCATATTGGAGGTCAACACATACCATTAGGAGAATTACAAGAACGTTTTGATGAAATAAACAAAGAAAAAAATTTGGTAGTGTATTGTAAATCAGGTGTTCGAAGTAAAAAGGCAATTGAAATTTTGAAAAAACTTCATTTTTCAAAAAGGCTTATAAACCTTAAAGAGGGGTGTTTTTAACCTTTTATGAATAAGAAACGAGTATTGCATTGTGATTTAAGTGTCAAGTTGTTAAACTTTTTTGGTTTAGTTCTGTTATTAAAAGGAAAATGACTAATTTTGCAGCTTCAAAATAAGCAAGCATGCAATCAATTAGAAATATCGCTATTATAGCCCACGTAGATCACGGAAAAACAACCTTAGTTGATAAGATTATCGACCAAGCTAAAATTTTAGATGATCGTAAAGTACGTACTGATTTATTATTAGACAATAATGACTTAGAACGTGAAAGAGGAATTACAATTCTTTCTAAAAA
>JAESTN010000248.1 GCA_016763595.1 Flavobacteriaceae bacterium
TAAAAAGGAGTATTTCTAAATTAATCTTGCCTTTTAAAGACGAGTGGACTGTTTTTTGGGGTGGCGATACCAAAGAACAAAACTATCATGTAGCCTACAAATCTCAAAAGAATGCATTTGATATGATCATTACAGATTCAGAAGGGAAAAGTTATAAAAACGATGGTAAGAACAACGAAGATTATTACGCTTTTGGGAAAGAACTAATAGCCCCAGCAAATGGAGAAATTGTATTAGTTGTTGACGGAATTAAAGACAACAAACCAGGAGTCTTAAACCCCAATTATGTTCCTGGCAATACCGTAATTATTAAAACGAGTAACAATGAATATTTATTTTTCGCACATTTCAAACAACATTCCATACTCGTAAAACAAGGTCAGAAAGTAACACAAGGAGACGTCTTAGGATTGAGCGGAAACTCAGGAAACTCTTCTGAACCACATTTGCATTTTCATATTCAGAATATAGAAGATATGAATATCGCCACTGGAGCAAAAGCTTATTTTGATAACATTTTGGTAAACGGCGTTTTAAAAAATGGATATTCACCTGTAAAATCAGAAAAGGTAAAGAATAATTAAAACCTTATTAGAAAAAAGAAAAACAGATATAAATGGCTGTTTTTCTTTTTTCTAATTCTTTCGTTAAAACAGTATATTAACTATTCAAGTCCTTTCATTTCAGCATCGTAAAATTCGCCAGCCCTGTCCATTAAGTCGGCTAATTCGGTAGCAATATCTTCTTCATTTTCACCCGTTAAATCTTCAAACCATTCTACAGAATCGTCTTTTAGGTTGATTAAAAAACGAGGGAATTCTGTGTGTAATACAAAAATATCATCTGGGTGATTGCTATTGTCTGCTAATAAAAATTTAGG
Source organism: Flavobacteriaceae bacterium (assembly GCA_016763595.1). GTDB lineage: Bacteria > Bacteroidota > Bacteroidia > Flavobacteriales > Flavobacteriaceae > Polaribacter. Next base: position 881 of record JAESTN010000248.1, read on the forward strand.
AAGTTCCATGTTTCTCTTTGATTAATTTATGTGTTAATTTATTAAATCTAATATACAACATTATTGCCGATGCGGTTAATGAGATTAGGAGTCCAATCCATATTCCTTTCTCTGCCAAAGACGTATGCAATGCCAAGTAATAACAAATAGGAAAACCAATTATCCAATAGGCAACAAAGGTAATTGCCATGGGCCATTTTACATCTTGTAAACCTCGAAGGGCTCCTAAAACCACCACTTGAATTCCATCTGATAACTGAAAAAATCCAGAAATCACAATTAAAACTGCTGCGGTTTCTATCACCTCTACATTGTCTATATAAATGGTTGGTAAAATATCTTTGGTTAAGATAAAACCAAATGCAAAAAATAAATCAATGACAATCATTAATAAAATAATGGAAATGGCAATTCGTCTTAGTTCTTTATAGTTTTTCAATCCTTTCTGATTCCCTACTCTAACAGTTGCGGTAACTCCTAAACCTACGGCAATCATAAATGTCATAGAAGACAAGTTCAATGCAATTTGATTGGCTGCTTGCATATTTGTTCCTAAGGCACCAGCAATTAGAACACCAGATGCAAAAATACTTACTTCAAAAAACATTTGTAGCGCTGTAGGATACCCCAAATTGAACACTCTTTTTAAGACACTCTTCTTTATTTCTGAAAATGAAAACGCTTTAAAATATGGCGCTAAGAATGGTTTAGATCGTACGATAAAAATGATAAAAGCCACCATGGCAAAACGAGAGAACAAGGTTCCGTAAGCAGCGCCTTCAATTCCTAATTCAGGAAAAATCCAGATTCCATAAATCAACATATAATTAAAAAACACATTGATAATATTTGCAACAACGGTTGCTTTCATTGCATACTTCGTTAATGACAAGCCATCACAAAATTGCTTAAACCCTTGAAAAATCATCAACGGAATCATAGAAAAAGCGACTATTTTAAAATATGGAACTGCCAATACAACTACTTCTTCTGGTTGATCCATCAGGAATAAAATTGGCTCTATAAAAAGTAGTAGTATAAAAAGGATGACTCCTAGAACACTCGACAGTAACATTCCGTGTTGAAAATAGCTTCTCCCACTTTCAATGTTTTTCTCTCCATCGGCTTCAGCAATCAATGGTGTAATGGCAAATGTAAAACCAATTCCGAGTGACAGCGCAATAAAAATAATACTGTTCGCCAAAGAAACTGCTGCTAAGTGAGCTGCTCCCAATTGCCCAACCATAATATTATCTGCCAATCCAACCAATACATGGCCTAACTGTCCTAACATTACGGGATACGCAATGTGTAAGTTTTTTTTAAATTCTGATGTGTATAGAGAAAGATTCACTTATTTTTTCCTGATTTTAAGACCACGAAGATATTGATAAATATTGAATCACATTAACAAAATTACAACACAAATTATTGCTTAATTTTATGTATTTTTGATTTTCTAAAACTTATAAAAATGGCTTCAATAACACTTAAAGGGAATACAATACACACCTCTGGAAATTTAACAAATAACGGAGACAAAGCTCCTGATTTTAAACTAACTGCAAATGACTTATCTACCAAGACATTGGCAGATTTTTCTGGCAAAAAAATCATCTTAAACATTTTTCCAAGTATAGATACAGGTACCTGTGCTGCTTCTGTTAGAAACTTTAACAAAGAAGCTGCAACCTTAAACAATACAGTTGTTTTATGTATTTCTAGAGATTTACCTTTTGCACAAGCACGTTTTTGTGGCGCAGAAGGCATCGAAAATGTACTGACATTGTCTGATTTTGCTACCGGAAGTTTTGGTAAAGATTACGGATTAGAAATTATTGATGGACCCTTAGCGCATTTACACTCTAGAGCAGTTATTGTTTTAGATGAAAATGGAACCGTTGTCTATTCAGAACAAGTTCCAGAAATAGTAGATGAACCAAATTACGAAAATGCATTAAAAGCAGCTAACTAATGAAAAATCCGAATGACGGTTTTTTACGAGGAAGACTGCGAAGTTTAAAATTTGCTTTAAAAGGAACCTGGTTGTTGATTACCACAGAAGATAGTATTAAAGCACAGTTGTTTTTTGGTATTGTCGCTGTAATTATGGGGTTTTACTTTTCTATTTCTCCTGTAGAATGGATGATTCAACTACTTTGTATTGCCTTGGTTTTAGTGGCTGAATCATTAAATACTGCCATCGAAAAAACGGCCGATTTTGTGCATCCAGATTATCATAAAAAAATTGGTTTCATTAAAGATATTGCTGCCGGAGCACCAGCATTTGCGGCTATATTTGCATTCATTATTGCCGCAATTATTTACACGCCAAAAATACTCGAGTTATTTTAAGCAAATACTTATATTTACATTTTTACAAATCACTTATTTCTGAATGGCAAAGAAGACAAAAACTACCAAATCAAAAGCTCCAAGAAAACCTAAGTTTCAAAGCGTAAAAGCATTTTTGAACAATAGGCAAACACATACGGTTTTTGGCTTGTTTTTGATGCTGTTTTCACTGTTTTTAGTCATTGCTTTTTTCTCATTTTTCTTTTCTTGGCAAGCAGATCAAAGCACATTAACGCAATTTGCTGATAAAAGCATAGAAACTAAAAACCTATTAGGAAAAGTGGGTGCAAAATTGAGTCACTTCTTTATCTATGATGGATTTGGTCTTGCTGCATTTATTATTCCGATATTATTATTTATAAGCGGATTGTATTGGTTGTTTAAAATCCCGTTTAAAAAAGTGGTGAAAACTTGGAATTGGGGAATTTTATTTATGATTTGGTTTTCAATTTCTTTTGGATTCTTACCCAATAAATTAA
>JAESTN010000249.1 GCA_016763595.1 Flavobacteriaceae bacterium
AAATATTTTGGATCAACTCTTGGGCAATATATTAGACAACTTAAATTGAATAAGGCAATAACAATGATGTCAACCAATCAATATTCAATGACCGAAATTTGTTACAAATGTGGATTTTACGATCAAAGTCATTTCATCTCAAATTTTAAGTCTATTTATAAGACTACGCCCACCGATTTTTTAAGATTAACTTCCTAATGTTAATATTATACAATTACAGCGTGTTTTAAATCAATATTTTTGCTTAAAATTATATTCAAATATGAAATCAAATTATTTATTAGTACTTATTGCTTGTTCAATTATATCGTGCAAGAACAGTAATAACTCAACATCAAAAAACACCCAATCAGAAGAAATAGAGAATTTGTATTTTTCAAAAGAGGACATTACAAAAATTAAACCTACAACTCAGAGCTACAAAAATAGCTTCACGCTAAACAAAGATCAATTTCTAAACATTCACTTTACCTTAGATAAACCACTTATACAAAGTCTTCAATTACTAGCACCAAACTTAACAGAAGATCAATTATTGAAAAAAGGTAATTTTCAATTTTCTTTTTTAGTGGATGGAAAAATAGTTTATGTAGAAAATTTAAACAAAGGAGCTGGGTTAAAGCCTTCTAAAACAGAGCGGGTTAAGCACACTATTCGTTTGGTAACACCAAAACAAATAGATTATTGGGGTTGGTTTATGTGGCTAAAATTCATGAAACTAGGTGGTGGACAAGATAAACTTAGTAAAGGAAACCATTCTTTAAGTATAGAAGTAAGGTCTTATATAAAGCAAGACACATTAAAAGTAAGTCCTCTTTTGGCTAAAGGAACTATTGTTGTTGAAGTTGCAAAAATACCCATAGATAAAAGTCTAATTCCCCTTCAAAAAATACAAGCTAATAGTGGTTGGAAAATCTCTGAAGATCACTTTGATGAAAATAAAATTGAAGCTTTAAATAGAAAAATCGCCGAAAATAGATTTGAGAATATTAACGGAATCGTAGTCATAAAAGAAGGCCAACTATTAATAGAAGAATATTTTAACGGTGAAAATAGAGATCATTTACACGATCCTAGATCCGTTGGAAAAACAATTGCATCAACCATCATGGGCATTGCAATAGAAGAAAAGTACATAAAGAGTGAAGAAGTACAACTTAAAGAGTTTTATAATCTAAAATCACACAAAAATTACAGTCCAGCTAAAGATAACGTAACTTTAAAATCACTTTTAACCATGAGCTCTGGGTTTCTAGGTGACGATAGTGATTATGACAATCCTGGTAACGAAGAGTTTATGTATCCCACAGATAATTGGGTAAAGTTTGCACTCGATTTACCCATACAAAAAGATAGAATAATGGGTAAAGACTATACCTACTTTACAGCGGGTGTAGTTGTTTTAGGAGATGTTATTCATAAGTCGGTTCCTGGTGGTCTTGTATCCTATGCAGATAAAAAATTATTTTCTCCTTTAGGTATTACAAATTACCAATGGGAATATACCCCACAAGGTGTCGGAAATACAGCTGGAGGAATACGACTTAGAGCTCTTGATTTTGCCAAATATGGACAGTTGTATAAAAACAAAGGAACATGGAATGGGAACCAAATAATAACCGAAAAATGGGTCGAAAAAAGTTTATCTAAACAAGTAGCACAATTAAATGACGATAATGGATTTTATGGCTACTTGTTTTGGAATAAAGTGTACACCGTAAATGGTAAAGAGTATGAAGTGTCTTTTTGTACAGGTAATGGAGGGAATAAAATTTTTATTTTTAAAGATATTCCTTTTGTTATTGTTATTACAGCGTCTTTATATAACCATCCGAATGCGCATGCCAATGTTGACAAAATGATGATTGAATATATATTACCCGCGATAATTGACAAACAATAAAGCCAGTGTACAAGACTTAATAAAATTTTTGCTACGAAATTTCTTTGACGGAAATTTCGTAGCATTATTTATTTTCCCCAGTCTAACTTAACCACAAAAAATAGTATTCAAACTGGTTGGTAAAGGTTAAAAACACCTGAAACTAAAATTGAGGAACATACCAATACTAAAAACACATTCTAAAAAAAGTCACGATTGCAGTATGTACTGAGTTACATTAAGAAAAGTTTCTCCGTTTTCTAAAAAGAACTCTTACTAAACAATTCTCTTCAACACACTATTTTTATAGGAATCACCAATTGGGATTTCAATTTTCCCAATTTCAATATCACTTTTGGTATAGGCAGTAATCTTATTTAGATTCACAATGTATGAGCGATGAACCCGTACAAAACGAGAATTCAATTTTTGCTCAAAGGCAGTTATTCCTCCTTTAAAAATAACGTTTCTATCCTTAAAATGAATCTGTACATATTCCTTCATACTTACAATATACAGCACATCATCAAGAATTATTTTTATGTTTTTTTTATTGCTTTGTACAAAAGTATATGTAGGCTCTGTCTGCTCTACTCCCTTATTTGTATTCTCTAAAAACTTTTCTACAGCTTTAAGAAATCGTGTGAAATTTATAGGTTTTAAAAGGTAATCAACAACATTTAATTCAAAGCCTTCCAAAGCGTATTCTCTAAAGGCAGTCGTAAAAATAACTTTTGGCTTTTTATTCAAGTTTTTAAGAAAGTCGGTTCCTTTTAACAGTGGCATTTCAATATCCAAAAACATAAGGTCAATCGATTCTTCTTGAATAACTTTAATTGCTTCTACAGCAGATTCACAAGAAGCCACCAGTTCAAAATCTTCCAACTCTGATACATGTCTTTTTATCAACCTTCTTGCTAGCTCTTCATCATCTACAACGATACATTTATACATTACTTAGAAATTAAATTTAGAATTACAGAAAAACGCTCTTTGTCGCCGTTTATGATTAATATATGCGTTTTAGGGTACAATATATGAAGCTGTGTTTTTATATTCTTAAGCCCTAAAGACTCCCTATTTTGATGTATGGTTTTTCCGTCTATTGATAACGGTTTTGAATTCTCTATTAAAAAATTGATATTCCCATTGATTGTGCTTAGTTTCATTTTAATATGGGCTTCTCTAATTTCTTGGCTTACCCCATGTTTAAACGCATTTTCTAAAAAAGCAAGCAATAGTAGTGGTGCGATATACACTCCATCTACTCCATCATATTCAAAACTAATATTTAATCTCTTGCCATAGCGTAATTTTTCAAGAGCAATATAATTATTGAGTAAATTAATTTCATTGGTTAACGGCACAAGCTGTTCTTTACAACGGAACAAAATATAGTCTAATATTTCTGACAATCGATCAATAACTTCTGGTGCTTCATCAGACTTTTCTAGTGCAAGCACATATAAATTATTAAGTGTATTAAACAGAAAGTGAGGGTTTAATTGATTTTTTAAAGCTTCTAATTCTGTCGTTTTCTTTTGCTCTTTTAACTGATATACCTCTTTTTGATGCCTATAATAGGAAAAGACCATTAAAATAATTGTAGGAAAAATAAGACTGCTTATATTATTTAAAAAAGCAAAAATATTTGTTATTCGATCCGTAAAAATTAAGGGAGGTCTAAATTTAAATGTTTCAGAATACTTTGGCAACAAGTAATAACAACGGATGGCCTCAAATAAGATATAGGCCACATAAATAGCTCCTAAGCAACAAATCCCAAATAAGATTTTCCTTTTTTTATATAACAATTGAGGAACCAGAAAAAATATAATTGCATACGCTAAGCTTAAGTGAATCAATACTGTTAAAAACGATCTTTCTAAAAGAAAAGATTTATCAGGTTCAAAAGGCCACCTAGAACTTGTATAATACACCAGTATCACAGTCCAAAATAGGATGTGAAAGCGTATTTTTTTATTGAATAAAGTAGTTTTAATAATGCCCATAAAATAGAATTCAAATATAGATAAAAAGACAGCAATGCTGTCTTTTTATCTATGACTATGTAAAGTTAATTCACTCTTTTAAAGTGTACATTTTTAACCCTTGATGTTGAAATTGTAACCCCATCAATTAATTGATTTCTCTTTTTAAATTCAAAGTCGCACATAGGGCTCGTAAATAACGCATCTTTTTTATGCCTTAGTACTACCGTTTTTCTGCCATTGATATACAATCTTATCTTACCTTCTTCCATTTTAAACTCGTAATAACTATCTATTTCTTCACTATAATAGTTCCCTAAAAACGAGTGCAACTCTTTTTTGCTATAGACTTTTGGAGTATATACTTCAAAAGGCACTCCTTCACCTCCATTTTCGGTGGTCATTAATTTATACGTATTGCCAACTTTGATAAACTTCACAAAGGCTACAATAAATGGAGGTGTACCCAGTACTTTAAATTCATGCTTACTTATTGCTGCTAAAGGATGGATACTACCTGGACCTCGTTTATAAATCAAGGTGTTCTTTTCTAAGTACACTTTTCTAGAAGACTTTACTTTAGAGTTCCAGTATGAAGCTACATATTTTTGAAGTGTTTTATTAGAAAGTGTTATTGTGTTTATCTTTCTTTTAGGAGTCTTTTTTTCTGTTGATTTTTTGAACTCCTTCTTCAGAAATAGATCTGCTATTTGATACCCTAATGGAGTAGCAACCGCATCCGATCTATTTGTAAGTACAATCACTGTAAATTTTTGTTCAGGAAATCGAATGATATCAGACCAACTTCCAGCTCCTCTTCCACCGTGATCTATGGTTTTTAAGCCTTTGTATTCTTTTATTTCCAAAGCTCCCGCATATGTAATTGTTTTTCCATTATTTAATACTCCTTGGGTAGTCATTAATTTCCAAAAAGAAGCATTCAGAACTTTTTGATCATAAAATTCGTCATCCCATTTTTTAATATCTTCAACAGTGGTGTAAACGCCACCATCTCCTACAACTTCTTCGGTTGACAGAAGATTTAAAAAAGCTCCAGATCGAGATGCACTATAAGTTGCTGCTCTGTTCTTTATGATCATAGAATTATCGTCAAAAAAACTGGTGTTGCTCATTTTTAGTGGCTCAAAAATTTCTTTTTGAGCAAATTTTGCAAGACTCATGCCTGATACCTTTTGTACAATTTGTCCCAATAACCAATATCCTGAGTTAGAATATAAATATTTTTCTCCTGAAGGATAGTTTAACTTTTTTTGACCTTTTATCCACTTCATGACATCGTCATCGTCATAATAATCATTTGGTCGTGTACCACTTAAATATGTAATCTGAGCATAATCTCTTAGACCACTGGTGTGATATAATAGGTTTTTAATACTTATGGTTTTAGCATATGCTGGAAAGTCTGGAAAAATAGAGCTTAAAGATTGATCCAAATCTAGCTTCCCCTGTTGCGACAACAATACAATACAAGCTGCTGTAAATTGTTTGCTGTTTGATGATATTTCGAATGCTGTTTGCGAAGTGTTAGGAACATTATGTTCTAAATTAGCCAATCCATATCCTTTGGAATATAACATCTTCCCATTTTGAATGACTCCTATCGCTGCTCCTGGCATATTTGGATGGTCCCATTTTTGGAATAA
>JAESTN010000250.1 GCA_016763595.1 Flavobacteriaceae bacterium
AGATTGGAAATTCCCTGTTAAAGATGGTATGCTGCAATTGCGAAAAGGCAATACCTATGACATTTCTTTTTATGCTAAAACAACAGGTTATAGAACTAAGTTAAGTGTTCAATTAGGAGTTGCTCCAGATAATGAAATAATTTTATGGACTTCTAATAAAATAGAGATCAATACAGAACTCACCAAATACGAATTTACATATACGCATGATTCTGAAACTTTAGATGATGTACGTTTCTCATTCATTTTTACAGATCGTCACAGTGAAATTATTTTGGATGATATTAAATTCAGCGGGACACGTCCTGAGTATAAAAAAAGTATTCATTTACCAAAGAACTAACAAATTGAATCGAATTAAAAAACATATCAGTAATGGGTTAATCCTTAGTCTTTGTCTAGTTGCACAACTAAGAATTTCTGCCCAAGAGCATTGGCCAACTATAGGTAAAGGAATCAATCTAGATTTTTCAACCACCGAGGTCAATAAGATAGGCTATGATCCTGCTTATTATGATGTATTTAAGGCAGCAGGATTTAAAAGTGTACGCTTTTTTGTGAAGCAAGGAGTAGATCCGATGTTTTATAGAGATGCAATAGATGGTGCAATCAATAAAGGTTTGACCGCGGTAATTACTGGTTTTACGAGTAAAGCTAAAGGAAAAGCATCTTTTGTTGAATATTGGAGAGAATTTGCCGAATTGTATCAAATGTATCCCAAAGAATTGGTTTTTGAAATTATGAACGAACCAAAAATGGCGGGACATCCTAATGAGTATCAATATGATGTTGAGCTAATGCAATGGCTTGGAGATGCCATTGTGGCGATTCGAGCAACGAGTCCTACACGGGTTATTGCTATCGGAGGACCACACAACAATCATGCGGATATGTTGCTAAAGTATGTCACTCCTGAGTTTTTAACCTATCATCTTCCTGATGGAACAGGATTTAAAGAGGATAAAAATATCTGGGGAATTTTTCACAATTATAGACCACAGCACTGGACTCATAGCCACATTACCAAATCAATTGTTAAAGCAAATCCAAAGTGGAAGGAAGAAATTCTGGAAGCTTTAGAATGGGGACATGAGTGGGCAAAAACGCACAAGAAAAAAGTGGTGATGAGTGAATGGGGATCAAAATTGCCAAACAATCGTCAAGAAGTTTTGAAGTTCATCAAATTTATGAAAGATGAATGCAAGAAAAGAGATATTGACTGGATGTACTACACAGGTGTATTCAACAATGCTTGGACATTTTCACTTTATACTTCTGAATGGGGGTTTGAAAAGACGGCTGATATTGTTGAAGCACTAACCGATCAAAAACCACAAATTATGCATTTGCCTACGAATCAGATTAATAATTCAACTTTTATGATGGATCGGGAGCATTGGTATTCCAATGGACATGTGACCCTCAATACCGTTGAAGGCGAAGGAGTAAATGGTTCTCGTGCACTACGTTGTAACGTCATGTTTGTCTGGCCAGAGCAACCTGTAATTTATCAGCAAACCCAACCTGATTGGAGGTTTTATTCTGAAGGTTTCTATATGCTGCAATTGCGTCAAGGGAATACCTATAAAATCTCCTTCTACGCAAAAACACCTGTAAATAAAACAAAATTGAGTGTGCAGTTAGGCGTTGCTCCAGAAAACAAAACTGTTTTGTGGACTTCAGAACAGGTAGAAATCAATACAGAATTAACTAAATATGAGTTTACCTATACGCACGAATCTGAATCCGTTGAAAATGTGCGTTTTTCAATCCTATTTACAGAGCGTCATAGTGAAATCATTTTAGATGACATCAAACTAAGAGGGACACGTCCTGAGTATCAAAAAAGTGCTAATGTATCAAAGAACAACTAAATTGAATCGAATTAAAAAATCACATCCAATCATTGCCGGATTAGTTACTATCCTTTTGTTGAGCATCAGCCAAATTACTGAAGCTCAAAATACACAAGCCAAATCACCTGCACCCAATATTCTGTTTATTCTTACCGATGATCTCGGTTGGAAGGATCTCAGTTCTTATGGAAGCACATTCTACGAAACACCAAATATTGACAAACTAGCAACCCAAGGTATGCGTTTCACCGACGCCTATGCTGCGGCTGGCGTTTGCTCGCCTACTCGAGCGGCAATTCTGACGGGAAAAACACCCGCACGATTACATCTAACGGATTTCCTTAGTGGCCTGGATTATCCTCATGTTGCACTGTCACCGCCAGACTGGACGCGTTGGTATTTGCCTCATGAAGAAGTCACACTTGCTGAAATGTTGAAAAAGGTCGGTTACGAAACGTTTTATTTCGGAAAATGGCACCTAGGAGGCAAAGAGCACTTTCCAGTTACACAAGGATTTGACCATAGTGTCGCGGAAACCAAAAGTGGCTGGCCAGGTTCTTATTTCTATCCTTGGCCAACGGTAAAAACCATGGCAGGCAAGAAAGGGGATTACCTCACCGATCGCTTAACTGATGAAGTGATAAAGAGTCTCGAACGTCCTCATGACAACCCGTTCTTTATTCATTTGTCGTTCTTTTCACCGCATCGTCCAACACAGGCTAGAGAAGAACTCGTTAAAAAGTACGAAGCAAAACTAAGACCAGAACACATCCAACGCAATCCAACGAATGCCGGAATGCTTCAAATTTTGGACGAAAACATCGGTCGGATTATGAAGTCGCTTAACGACCTGAAACTGGCAGACAATACCTTGGTGATTTTCGCCTCAGACAACGGTGGAGTTCACTATGCAGACAGACCGCAAAAAACAAACAATGCCCCTTTACGAGATGGAAAGGGAGCTGTGTATGAAGGTGCCTATCGTGTGCCTCTTATTTTCTGGTGGCCTGGGAAAATTCCAGCAGGAACCGAAACTAGCGAGCCAGTTAGTAGCATCGATTTCTTCCCGACATTGCAAGCAATGACTGGGCAGAAACAACCAGAAGATCAAGAATTGGATGGTATCAACCTTCTACCGCTACTACTGAAACAACAACCACTTGAACGGGAAGCTCTCTATTGGCATTATCCTCATTATCATCATGGTGGAGCATCTCCTCACGGAATTATACGCAAGGGGAATTACCGACTAATCGAACATTTCGATGGAACACAAGCAGAGCTCTATGATATCGAGAATGATATCGGAGAGACTGTAAACCTGATCTTTTCCATGCCAGAAAAGACAAAGGAATTGTTAAGTGACCTTCGCCAATGGCGAAAAGAAGTAGGTGCACAGATGCCTACGCTCAATCCCAATTACGATCCCAATCGAATTCACGAATGGAAATTCTTCTTGGAGAAAAAGACGAAGTAAGCAAACGGTTTGGATTGTCTAATAATCTGATATGCCTCTAGCATTAAGAGTATTGAAATCAAAAAATGAATATCATAATATTAAAAGTATGAAAATAAAAAAAGGATTCTTGTTATCTGTATTGATCTGTGCTTCCAGTTTACTGTTTGCTCAGAAATCAGACAAACCAAACATCATCTTGATTTCTGCCGATGATATGGGGTATGGAGATCCTGGTGTTTGTGGAGGGAGTAAAATTCCTACGCCGAATATAGACAGATTAGCCAAGGAAGGAGTCAAG
>JAESTN010000251.1 GCA_016763595.1 Flavobacteriaceae bacterium
AGAAGGCTTGGCAGAAATGGCAAACGTTTCTTTGAGTACCATTCAGCGTATTGAAAAAAATGCGGTGCAACCAAGATCCTTTACCCTAAAAACATTGGCCACTGCTTTGGAACTTGATTTTGCGGCATTGATTGCCGTAGAAGAAACTGCACCAGCCTCGGTTACAGACAGATCAGAACACCAATTTCCTGCACTAAAACGCATGGTACTCTTGGGAATGTTGGGTTCGCTGATTCCACTATGTAACATCATCTTTCCGTTGGTATTTCGGAAACGGAAGAAAAAGCTGCTTTCAGATAGTTTTGCAGCGGGGAGCATCTTAAGTTTTCAAATTCTGTGGACGATTGCCGTGGTTCTGTCCTTCTTTTTAGTAGATTTTATCATTTACCTTTTTACAGGGTTGGAAGGTTATAGACCAGTTCCTGTAGAGTTCTTTATCTACCTCTTTTTTGTGGCACTTAATTTGGGCATCAGCTTAAAACAAGTATCAAAACTGAATGCTACAAACCAAAAAATATTTTCTTTTGTACCCAATTTCTTTTAGAAATCATTTTCTTTAAAAAGCACTAAACAAGGTATTTACTACTAGGTATATTGCCAATGAGGTAAGAATGACCTAAGAAAGCAGTGTGAATGCGGTAAGAAACCAGCGGTGCATCCTCTAATTTTGCGTTGAAATAATAATCAATTTTAACATGAAAAAAATCTTTCTTGCCATTGTCTTTTTGGTATTGGCAAACACCCTACACGCACAACAATTAGAAGCGCTAGTACAACAATACACCACCCAAGGAAAAGCATTGGGCATTCGGGGGAACCTCAACGGAGTGGTCTTGGTTGCAAAAAACAACAAAATCATACTCAATAAAGCCTATGGATTTGCAAGCCTTAACCCCAAACAAGCGCTCACCACAGATTCTAAATTCTTAATCGGTTCGGTAACCAAACCTTTTGTGGCCCTATTAATCCTACAACAGGTAGAAAAGGGAAGCATCAAACTAAGCCAACCCATTACCGACTTCTTACCTTATATCGATAAAGAGAAAGGAAAACAAGTCACCATTCACCGTTTATTGGCACATACCTCTGGCATTCCGCATTATGATGGGCTGCGCGGACATATCAAAAGCATGCGTTCCTTTTCTAGCAAAAAAATGACGCCTACTGAATATGCACAATTGGTCAACAAAACAGGACTGGCTGCCATTCCGGGTTCTAAATTCGAATACAGTAGTTTGGGCTATGTCTTATTAGGCGCAGTCTTAGAAAAGGTAACAGGTTTGACATTTGCCCAACTGCTAGAAAACTACATTGCCAAACCCTTACACTTAAAAAACACAGGATTTGGAGACAATGCATTCTTACAACAGGAGATTGTAAAAAACTATCGCTTTAGCAAGGGCAAATACACAGAAAGCCCCAATAGAGACCAAAGCAATACCTATACGGCTGGTGGGATGCATAGCACCGCAAAAGAACTGTTTCTCTGGTCGCAAGCACTCCAAAACAACAAATTGTTAAAAAAACGAAATACAAAAAAGCTGTTTGCAAAAAATTTAAACGGCTATACGTACGGATGGATGCGAAATGACAAAGAATTGCTGAAGTACATACCCCAAGCACAGTTTTATGGACATAGTGGAAGCGTAAATATATTTACGAGTTATGTGTTTTTAGGTGATGATGGTACCACCATAATTGTATTGTCTAATACGGGTCGGATTCAGCCCTATAAACTGGTGGCTGATATTTACAGAAAGATGCAAAATGAAGACCTCAGCAAAAGTACGCGAATCATTGTACCTGGGTATAGAAGCAAGGCACAGTTTTTTAAAGAAGGAGGTTATGAAGGCATTAGAAACTACCACAAAGTCTTAAGCAAAAGCGCAGGCTTCAAAGTATTCCCTTCAGGAGGATACTTACAACGCGTAATTAGAATGCACATCAAAGAAAAAATGGACACCGCTCCCTTAGAAAAAGTGATCCACAGTTTCATCAAAAAGAACCAAGATGCAGAAGACATGTTGAACAGAGCAGGCTACGAATTTGCAAAAACAGATGCTGCAAAAGGATTGTATTATTTTACACTGAATACCAAGCACTTTAAAACCTCTGCCAATGCTTGGGATAGTTTGGGAGAGTACTACGAAAAGCAACAACAGCCAAATAAAGCAGCAAAAGCCTATGCAAAAGCAGTGGCCTTGGCACACAAATACTTTCATACAAATACGGCTTCATTTGAAAAGAGTCTGGCCCGTGTACAAAAAGCTATTGCAAACAACTAACCCCCTTTTTGGATCACAGCTGTCATTTTTAGTTGGCAGTTACCAAAAAATTAAAAAAATAAATTGCACTTTTTAAGACACTTTACAACGGAGTGAATTTTTAAAAATACCAATCATTTTTAGAAGACAAGCACTCTTAAAAAGTGGGTGTCTTCTTTTTTTTACTGCAACTTAAAACCGGAGCTAATAGTTCAGCAACACGGCTTACAAACTCAGCCTCAGAACGCCACAAACCCTAGTATTTACTAGGGTTTTCTTTTTACACGCAACAAATTGGATTTTGTTTTTTTATCCCACAAAAAAATACAGCAGCAACTACAATAAAGAAATTAGAACGTCGTTTTTAGAAACGTTTTAAATGCATAAAAAGAACATGAAATCGGCTGCAATTGGTACGGCTTTTGCAACCCAACTTTTTCAAAAAAAATGCTACGAAACGTAGTAGACATAATCAGATAAAAATAAATATGAAAAGAGTATCCTTAATCCCTAAACAATACCTAAAAAACAACTTTGCAAACCGCTTTTGTATTCGGTTTAGCACACAAATCATCGCGGTTGTAGCCGTCCTCCTATTTTTGGGCTGTTCAAAAGACGATCCTCCAGCCGAGGTTGCTACTGTAGGTACCACAGAAGTATCAGACATCACCTTTAACACAGCCACATTTACAGGTGAAATTACTGCGAATGGTGGAAGTGAAATCCTCAGCAGAGGTGCTTGTTGGAGTGTAACCGAAAACCCAACCATTGACAACAACAAAACAGTAGAAGGCACGGGAATTGGCGTTTTCACAAGTCCGTTGACCGAATTATTGCCTGAAACCACCTATTACCTAAGAGCTTATGCTACGAATAGTGTGGGAACTTCTTATGGCGCACAAATCGAATTCACCACCCATTCAACACCCATAGAACTGCCTACCATTACAAGTACAGCAGTAACAACAATAACGCACAATACCGCAAACAGTGGCGGAAACGTAACCGACAATGGCGGAGCTGTACTTTTAGCAAAAGGTGTTTGCTGGAGTCTTGCAATGAACCCAACGACAACAGATGCTAATACCACAGACGGAACAGCAACTGGAGCTTTTGTAAGTTCGGTAACCAATTTACTGCCGAGTACTACCTATTACCTTAGAGCTTATGCAACCAATAGTGCTGGAACTGCCTATGGAGCACAAATCGAATTCACAACCAGTGCAGCGCCAATTGTATTGCCAACAATTACCAGCACAGCCCTTTCAGCAATTAGCACTAAAACGGCACGAAGTGGTGGAGACATCACCGCAAATGG
>JAESTN010000252.1 GCA_016763595.1 Flavobacteriaceae bacterium
AATGAAATCTCTTTTGTTTACAGATGGAGCATATGTAAATCCTTCTACAACTACAATTCTGTTATTTTTTTTATCAATGATATTATAATTTAAAAACGGACCTGCCATAAAATTATTTTTTACTTCCCATTTTCCACGAGTTTCAAAGGCTTGTTTATTATCAACTATTGTTTCTTTTGTTTGTGGTGTAAATGCTGCTTCAGTAATCATATACATCCCTTCTCTAGAACCAGGAATGTATTTCTCTCCTATGGTGTTTCTATGTTTAATAATGCTGTTGTTAACATCTAAATCAAACTCATCTGTTAAAGGCATCGTATACACTAATATGTTATTGGTTCCATCACCCCTTGCAATACCACTCATTAAATGGTGTCTTAGCCATAAAAAATCTCCTGTATCATCTACGGTTCTAAAACTATTTGGTATTGTAAGAGAGATCCCTAATTTAGTTAATGTCTTATATTTAGAATTATCTACTTTCGTTTTCATAAACCTCCCTTGAACATGTTTGATATCTGTATCTCTAAAGGTTTTTACAATTTCTTTTTTATGCTTTTCTAATTGAGCAGCTAAACCTTCTTTATCTCTAGCAGTAACGTAAATAATGGTTTGCGGCTTTGCATAATAGTCATATTTTACATTATATGATTCTTTGGTTGCTCTTTGAACAACTAATATATTTCTATATTTATTCACCATACTTCCAAATCCTTTTGGAGCAATCTGAGTAACACTAAAAGTAGTTTCTGGTTGTGGTAATCCAATCACCAATTCTCCTAAAAAGGTTCTTAGGTTCTTTCCTATTTCACCTTTCCAATCATTTAATTCTGTTACTACAAGTAACTGATTTGATTTCCCTAAAGAATTAGCCAATACAAAGGATTCTTTAGCGTCTTTACAGGATGTAAAAAAAAGTAATAGCGCAATAATCGTTAATCCTTTTTTCATGTTTAATCTATTTAAGTTTGGTTAATACTCTTCAAATACTGTTCCGTTTTTGAAAATGTAGTTGTTTTCTTTGGTATTATAATCTTCTTGGATATATGGTTAATCTTTGTCCAATTTTTAAATTATTATTACGCAGTCTGTTCCATTTTTTAATCTGACTCACTCTAACGCCAAATTTCTTAGCAATTCTACCTAAATAATCCCCACTTCTAACCTTATAACGTATACGTCTGTTTAATTCTAGAAATTTAGGTAATGGTTTTTCTCTTTTAGCATCATCAGCATCTGCTAATGCATAAATTTCTTTTTCTTTATTTAAAAAGGTAACGGTTGCGTTTCTTGGCAAGGTAACTGTATAATTTTTACCTTTTACATACGGAATAATATCTAACTTATATGCTGGGTTTAAAAACTCAAGCATTTCGGTATCTATTCCTGTTTTTAGAAAAATTTGATCAAAAGAGATG
Source organism: Flavobacteriaceae bacterium (assembly GCA_016763595.1). Classification (GTDB taxonomy): domain Bacteria; phylum Bacteroidota; class Bacteroidia; order Flavobacteriales; family Flavobacteriaceae; genus Polaribacter. The sequence goes on from JAESTN010000252.1 coordinate 1,419, forward strand.
GTTCTTTTTACTTGAATTGTATCAGTCGCAAAATGATATATTGGTGGGTTTTCTGGTGCCAAACCATGTTCTTTTGCATACTTAAAAATATACATAGTAGCATAAAAAGCAGGAACATATCCTGCGGTTTCCCTTGGTAAATATTGACGAAGATTCCAATAATTTCGATACCCTCCAGATCTTTTGATTGCTTTTGACACATTTCCTGGTCCAGAATTATATGCAGCCAACGCTAAATCCCAATCACCAAATATGTTATATAAATCACTTAAATATTTACAGGCGGCTATTGTTGCTTTTATAGGGTCTTGACGGTCATCAACATAAGAGTTCACATTCAATTTATATTGCTTTCCTGTCAAATACATAAACTGCCACAAGCCTCTTGCTCCTACTCTAGATCTTGCTTTTGGATTTAAAGTAGACTCAACTATTGCGAGATATTTCATCTCTAAAGGAATATCAAACTGGTCTAAATATTTTTCAAACATCGGAAAATAATATTCCGCTTTTGTCATTAATCTTGGATAATACTTTTTACGATATTTTAAATATGAATTGATAACATTTTCTAGTATTGGATTGTACTCAATAAAAAATGGTGTTGTATTGTCTAAATGTTTTAATCGTTCTTTTAAGACATCTGTTGGTATTCTATCTGTCGTTTTTTTTGTGCCCTCTAACCCCTTAATTACATAATTTATATTGTCTGATAACGGAGATTTGTATTGCGTTTCTAAAACTAAACTATCAATTTTTCTCAGATCTTTATCACTAAAAAAATCTTTATTGTTTTTAGCTTTCAGAGTATCAATAGCAAGGCTATCAGTTTTCGTTTGACTTAAGATTGTAGTAGAAATGAATACTACTAAAAAAAAGATTCTTTTTTTCATGCTAAACATCTAATTCTACAACAATTGGACAGTGATCTGAATGTTTTGCTTCTGGTAAAATATAGGCTCTAGAAATAGTGCTTTTTAAGGGTTCAGAAACCATTGCATAATCTAAGCGCCAACCTTTGTTGTTTGCTCTTGCATTTGCTCTATAACTCCACCAAGAAAAGGCTTGTTTATCGTTGTTTAGGTACCGAAAACTATCGATAAACCCACTTTCAATAAAACGTCCCACCCATGCACGTTCTATTGGTAAAAAACCAGAAACTCCTTTCATTTTTGGATTGTGAATGTCTATTTCTTCATGACAAATATTATAATCTCCACAAATAACTAAGTTCGGAATTTCCTTCTTTAATTGGTTTAAATATTCCTGAATTTCTGCCATGTAATTCAACTTAAAATCCAGTCTTGCATCATTTGTTCCAGATGGTAAATACATGCTCATTACAGAAACAGTATCATAATCTACACGAAGGTTTCTTCCCTCAAAATCCATGGTTTCAATTCCTGTTCCATACTCAATATGATTTGGTTCTTTTTTACACAAAATAGCTACAGAAGAGTAGCCTTTTTTCTGTGCAGAAAACCAATAATGATATGGATAACCCGCCTCTTCAAACTCAGACAAGTCTAGTTGTTCTTTATGTGCTTTGGTTTCTTGTATGCAAATTACATCTGGATCTGCTTGCTGTAACCACGCTATAAAACCTTTTTTAAGTGCGGCTCTTATTCCGTTAACATTGTACGAGATTATTTTCATTTAAAATTGCATTTC
>JAESTN010000253.1 GCA_016763595.1 Flavobacteriaceae bacterium
AAGTTTCTTAGCACACAAAATCTTACCTAAAAATGATATCTTAAACTTTGCGAAGTTAAGAGTTGGATATTCTACTTCTCCTTTCTTTCCAAATCCATACCAAATTTCTAGCATTTATAATGTAGGAACTTTATACAATGGAAATGGTAGATTAAGTGTTTCTAATACGCAGGCAAATGCTAACTTAACTGGTGGTACAAGAGAAGAATTAGAACTAGGTACTGAATTGTTTTTCCTTAATAATAAAATTGGAGTTGACTTTACTTATTTTAACAGAAAAGATAAAGACATTCCTGTAAACGTTCCTTTAGATGGATCAACTGGATATACGAGTGTAACTGTAAATGCAGGACAAACTACTTCTTCTGGTATTGAAATAGGAATCTCTGGAGATGTAATTAGAACTGAAGACTTTACATTTGGTTTAAACTTTAACCTTGGTACTTTATCTAAAACTGTAGATTACATCTATGATGGTGTAAGCTCTAGAGATCTAAGTACATATACTTCAAGAATGAAGTTACAAGAAAGAGTTGGTCAAGAATGGGGATTGTTCTACGGAACTGGATTCGCAAGAGGAGACAGCGGAGAAATTATGTTTAGAAGTAGAGGTAACGGATTGTATTCTTACTCTCAACAAGCTAATAAATTTTTAGGTTCTTTATTACCTGATTTCACAGGTGGTATTACAACAAACTTTGACTACAAAAACATGAGTTTAAGTTTAGGATTTGATTTCCAAAAAGGTGGTAGATATTATTCTAGAACAGAAAGATACATTACTCACTCTGGTTTATCTGCTGAAACTGCAGGTTTAAACGATAAAGGAAACCCTAAAAGAGATCCTGTTTCTGCAGGTGGTGGAGTTCATATTGTTGGAGTATTACAAACTAGTACAGATGCTAGTGGTAACCCTGTAACTGATGGTACTGTAGTAGACACGTATGTAGACGCTCAAGACATCTATGGTTTAGGAAACATTGGTCAGATTTATGAAAATAACTTACACGATGCTACCTATATGAAATTAAGAACTATTAGATTTAACTATTCATTAAACAAAGACTTTGTAAGCAAGTTTAACCTTAAATCTGCTTCTATTGGAGCTTTTGCTAACAACGTTTGGTTAATTTACTCTGATGTGCCATGGATCGATCCTTCTGAATTAGAAAAAAGATCTGGAATCAACTGGGCTGAAAATGGTACTTTACCAAGTACAAGATCATTCGGTTTAAACGTTAAATTAACATTTTAAAACATAAATAAAATGAAAAAAACAATTAAAAATATAGCTGCATTTATGTTTGCTGCAACTATCATCAGTTCATGTGATACTGTTGATTTTGGAGACGTAAATGACAATCCTAATGGACCTACAGCACCTATTACCTCACAATTATTATCTAGTGCACAAGTAAGTGTTTCAACAATAATAAATCATGTAGATGGTATCAATTACGTGCAACAATTAACAGAAGGACAATATCCTGGACCTTCTAGATACTCTGGATTAACTTTTAGTTATAATACTTGGTATACTGGACCCGTTCAGAACCTTAACAGAATTATTGAAGTTAATGAAGATGCAGATTTAGCTGAAGGTGCTTCTCTTTTTGGAGATAACAACAACCAAATAGCTACTTCAAAACTGTTAAGAGTATACTTTTTACAGTACATGACAGATACTTGGGGATACTTACCTTGGTCTGAAGCTTTTCAAGGAATTGATGGAACACAACCAAAGTTTGATACTCAACAAGAATTATATACATTCATGTTTGCAGAAATAGAAGATGCATTAGGTAAAATTAATGCTGGAGCTGGACCTGCAGGTGATATGTTATTCGGAGGAGATATGGACCAATGGAAAGTATTTGGAAATACATTAAAAATGGTAATGGCTTTAAGAATTTCTGACGCTGATGCTGCAACTGCAAAAACGAAGTTTGAGCAAGCAGTAGCTTCTGGAAGATTAATCACTAGCAACTCTGCGAACTTAGTATTTACTTTTGGTTCTGATGATAACAGTGATAACCAATGGGAAGACAGATATGAAAGTCGTGAAGATTATGTAATGTCTGAAACGTTCATGAATGCTTTATCTGGAAAAACGGATCCAAGAATGGAAAAGTATTCTGATCCAGCAACTGGAACTGGTCTATATACTGGTGCAGAAAATGGAAAAGTAAATGGTAATACACCAGATTATGCTTTCCCAACTGCAACTGTAATTCAAGATCCAGTTTATAAATCTCCTATTTACACATATGCTCAGACAGAATTGTCTTTAGCAGAAGCTGCTGTAAAAGGATGGAATGTAGGTGGTGGAACTGCTGCTACTCACTTTAAAGCGGGTATTGAAGCTTCAATGATGCAATGGGGTGTAGCAACTGTAGATATGGACACATATACTGCTGCAAACACAAGTGCAACTATGGCTGATATCGCTTACGAAAAGTGGATTGCTTTATACTTAAATGGACCAGAGGCATGGGCTGAATGGAGAAGATTAGATGCACCAGCATTAACGCCTTCTATTTATGCAAATGACCAAAGAATTCCGGTAAGACATGCATATTCTTCTGCTGTAGCTGATAATAACGCAGATAATTATGCTGCTGTTATTGCTGCACAAGGACCAGATAACAATCACACTAAATTATGGTGGGATAAGAACTAAGTTATTATATAACTTTTTAATATCATTAAAGGCTGAAAAGATTACTCTTTTCAGCCTTTTTTATGCCCTAATTTTTAGCTGTTTAAATTCCATTTACTTATCAATTATTTGTGTAATATTTAAAATGTTAAATATTAAATGTTAAAAAATTGGGTTTTTTAACTTTATTTTAGGATTTTTGTGAGAATTAATTCAAATAATAATAAATATGAGAACAAAGTTTAATGGGATAATAACACTTCTATTAGTGTTGTTTGTGCAGATATCCTTTGCACAAGAGAAAACTGTCTCTGGTACTGTTTCAGATACTTCTGGAACCTTACCTGGTGTAAGTGTTATAATTAAAGGCACAACGACTGGTACAGAAACTGATTTTGATGGTAAATACTCTATCAAAGTAAAAATCGGGGATATACTTAGTTTTAGTTACTTAGGTTATGTTAAAGTTGAAAAAAATGTAGGCAATGCAAGTACAATTAATGTTACATTAAAAGAAGATGCAAATGTCTTAGATGAAGTTGTTGTCATTGGATATGGTACAACTACCAAACAAGCATTTACTGGATCAGCGAAAGTTGTGAAGGCTGAAGATTTAGAAAGAAAAAGTGTATCTAATATCTCACAAGCATTAGCTGGAGAGATTGCAGGTGTAAATGTAATTACAACAAGTGGACAACCAGGAACTTCTGCAGTTATCCGTATTAGAGGATTTGGTTCTGTAAACGGAAACAGATCTCCTTTGTATGTTGTAGATGGTGTACCTTTCTCAGGTGCATTAAATTCTATTAACCCTTCAGATATTGAGAGTACTACTGTTTTAAAAGATGCTACTGCAACTGCTATTTATGGTGCAAGAGGGGCAAATGGTGTAATTTTAATTACAACTAAAACTGGTAAAAATGGTGTTACAACAATGGAAGTTGATGTTAAAACTGGAGTGAACTTTAGTTCAATACCTAGATATGACATTATTACTTCTCCAGAAGAATACATTGAAGTTGCTTGGGCTTCTATGGGAGGAAGAGGTGAAAACTTTGGAAACGACGCAGCAACCTATGCAAATGATAATTTATTTGGAAATAGAGGAATAAATCCTAAATACAATTTATGGAATACAACTTCTGTATCTGATTTAATTGATCCAACAACAGGTAAAGTTAGATCTAATGTAACAAGAAAATACAGTCCAGAAAACTGGCAAGACTATGGGTTTCAAACTTCTATTAGAACAGAAGCCAACTTAAAAATGAGTGGAGGAAATGATAAAACAAAGTATTTTTCGTCATTTGGATACTTAGATGATATCGGATATATCATTAATTCGAAATATAAACGTGTTACAACAAGATTAAATATTACCCATAAACCAAAAGAATGGTTAACAGCTTCTACGAGCATTGGTTACTCAGTTGGAGAAACAACTAACAATGGTCAAACAAATGATTCAGGAAGTATTTTTTGGTTTGTAGATAACATTCCATCAATATACCCACTTTTTGAAAGAGATGTTAATGGTGCTTTGATTCCAGATATTGTATATGGAGGTAATGTATTTGATTATGGTGTTGGACGTGGATTTGGAGCACTAACCAATGCAATTGGTGATGCTACAAATAACTTCAGAGGAAACAAACGTCACTCTTTAAACGGTAACTTTAGTTTTAATGTAAAATTTAGTGACAACTTAAGTTTCGAAACTAAGTATGGTCTTCAATATTACAATCAAATATCAAATACCTATAACAATCCTTTTTACGGATCAGGTGCACCGGCAGATGTTGCGGGTAGTTTATCAAAAGGATTCAACACTGCCGTAACGCAGAATTTCCTAAACATGTTCCGTTATAATAACACTTTTGGTGATCATTCAATTA
>JAESTN010000254.1 GCA_016763595.1 Flavobacteriaceae bacterium
CTTTCAGCTGAGTGAAAGTGTTACAGATATCAAAACTTTTAAATGGTTGATAAATGAAAACTCACTGCGTTATATAGATAACCGAAGTGAGCATGAACTTAAGTTTCCGATACAGCATGATTTTAGCTGGATTGAAGTTTCCCGCGAGATGCATCGCTACGGGAAACATTCGCATATTTCAATTTTAGATAAAATTTTTGTCGAAACCATTGGTGGTGATTTAACGATCAAGATTGAAAATAATACCGAAGATGGGAAAGGAGTTTATGACGAACCAGTAGTACATTCAGATCAAACATTGGATGATGGACAATATCGGTATGCCGATTTAGGAAACCTGATTGTATTAGAAATAAAACCTTTTCAAGAAGATGCGCGTTATTTTGTGTACAATCACAAACTTCGAGAAGTAAAAAAGATAGATAGCATTAAAGATGCAGCAATACTACTTCCCGACGATCAAGGTATTTTATATCACAACGGATTTTATTTGCAGTCTGGAGAAAATAAATTGTTTGATAATGACATTCGAAATATAAAATTTCTCAAAAAAATAGCCTCTCCTAATGGGGAAGATTATTTTTATGTGTTTTACCAAAGTGAAAAAGGATTGTATATTTTAATGACCTACAATGTTATTGATCAGGAAGTGAAAACACCGATTATTTGTAATGGATATACCATCTTAAAAAATGGAGAATTATGTTATTTCAAAACAGAAGATGAGCAAACAAAACATCATGTAATTCAAATATGGCAAACTCCTTTTATCACAGGCGAATTGCCTCCTTCTGAACATTCAGAAACGCTGATTTATAAGATTGGAAACAAGGATATTGTAAAAGCAATGGCTGAGTGTCATATGCTGATTAATTTATTGAATAAAAAAGATAATTATAGTGGATTGTATGATGATTTAGTAAAGCAATCTACTGATGTTTTAGATAGTTATTATTGGATTCGAGAACCAGAAACCAAAGAATTAAATATTCCGCTTACAGAAATTAATAAAACAGCTAACGCGGCAATTGACGAATTTGAAAAAGTAGTTCAACTGCGTAAAAATGCTAAAACAGCAACTGAAGAAACAGGTGAAATAGCCAACATATTATTCAATAAGATAAAAAGTAGTTCTTTTAAATCTATTGAAGAGTTTGTAATGGTCTTGGCAAAATTAAGAAGTTTGCGAGGAGAAGTCATTGGTTTGAATGACATTCGTTATGTAGATAAAACATTCATTGAGAAGTTAGAAGCTGAAATCGCTGAATACACAGAGAAAATTTCGCATCGTTGTGTTACATTTTTATTAGACGACAAAGCCTTATTGCCATATCATGCAAGAGTTGCACAAAAAGAAGAAGCGTTAACCAAAATTAAAAAGGTAATTAATGCTAAAAAACTAGCAAAAGAAGTCAATCAGATTGCACAAGATTTAGAAATGTTGATTGATATTGTTTCGAATCTTCAGATTGAAGATACTTCCCATTCTACCAAAATAATTGATACTATTTCCTTGATTTTTTCAACGATAAATCAGTTGAAATCTGCAATAAAAAAGAAGAGTATTTTACTGGGAAGTACAGAGGCAACTGCTGAATTTGCTTCGCAACTAAAATTGGTAGATCAAAGTATTATCAATTATTTAGACATCGCACATACTCCTGAAAAAGTAGATGAACTGCTAAATAAAATCTCTTTACAATTAGAAACTTTAGAAGGAAGATTCTCTGATTTTGAAGAATTTATTTTAGGTATTTCTGACAAAAGAGAAGAAGTTTACAATGCTTTTGATGCTCGTAAAAACAGTTTGATTGATGCACGAAATAAAAAAGCAATCGCGCTTGAAAAATCCGCAAATAGAATATTAAAAGGGGTCAATAAAAAAGCGTTAAGTTTTAATACTTTGGCTGATATCAATGGATATTTTGCTTCGGATTTGATGATTTTAAAAATCAAAGACATCGTTGAGCAATTGACTAAAATGGAAGATATTAGTAAGGCCGAAATGATTGAAACCTTACTAAAAACATCTAAAGAAGATGCCACTAGAAGTCTAAAAGACAAAAGGGAACTATATGAAGATGGCGAAAATATCATCAAACTAGGAAAACATAAATTTAGGGTCAACAAGCAAGTATTAGATTTGTCAATTGTATATCGTGATGGTGTTTTACAATATCACCTGTCTGGAACCGATTTTTATGGGAAAATAGACAATCCAATTTTAGAACAATCAAAAAAATATTGGGATCAAGAGTTTGTTTCTGAAAATAAAGAGATCTATCGTTCGGCATATTTAGCTTATAAAATATTCAAAAACAATAATTCAACAGAGTTGTCCAAGTTTTTAAATACAGAATTACTAGAGAAAGTAAAAGAAGAAAGTAGTAAAAACTATACAGAAGGATATATAAAAGGGGTACATGATGAAGATGCTACGGCAATTTTAAAAATGTTACTTACTAAAAATAATGAATTAGGATTGTTAAAATACACCCCACAAACACGTGCTTTTGCACAGTATTTTTGGAATACAATTTCTAAAGAAAACAAAGCCTATTGGAGTCATCAGTTGAATGCTGCTGGTGAAGTTTTAGCCATTTTTCCAGAAAGTGAGTCCTATGTTCAGATGTTGGAACAATTGGACGTGGAGATTAATACTGTCTTCGAAAAGGACTTAATAACGGTTCAAGACTATTCAACAGATTATAGTACTAAAATAGCTGCTTATTTGTTTTCAGAACTACAATCTGATACTTCTTTTTGCATTAGTTTATCGGCAAATGAACTTTTTGAAAATATGGTGTCAACTTTAAACAGCGCGTCGGTTTTGGCAAAAATAAAGAACCGGTTAGCGAGTCTCGATTCTATTTCTGAAAAAATAAATTTAAGCAAACAATGGGTTTCGTCTTTTGTTCAGGTTACGAAGCCAGAATTGGGTGATTACACACATGAAATGGTTTGTCTATTACTCTTTAACAACAATAAAAATAATGTGATTTCTGTATATCCAAATGAAATAATCAAAGGATTAAAAGGAAGTCACTCATCGATTACTAATGATGAGTTTGTATTTAATTATCATGAATTTACGGATGTTTTAGAAAAATTTTCTACAGAAGAAGTACCTGCTTTTGAAACCTATAGAAAAGTAAAACACGATGTAATTAATGAATTAAAGCAACAAGTAAGGTTGCACGAGTTTGAACCGAATGTATTGTCATCATTTGTTAGAAATAAGTTGATAAACGAAGTTTATTTGCCTCTATTTGGAGATAATTTAGCGAAACAATTAGGGACTGTAGGAGATGAAAAGCGTACCGATAGAATGGGAATGTTGCTGTTAGTTTCGCCTCCTGGATATGGTAAAACTACTTTGATGGAATATATGGCAAATCGTTTAGGCTTGGTATTCATGAAAATTAATGGTCCTGCAATTGGTCATGAAGTTACTTCGGTAGACCCAATGGCTGCAACAAATGCAACAGCAAAAGCAGAGCTTGAAAAACTGAATTTGGCTTTTGAAATGGGAAATAACGTAATGTTGTACCTGGATGATATTCAGCACTGTAATCCTGAGTTTTTGCAAAAATTTATTTCACTTGCTGATGGTACTCGGAAAATAGAAGGTGTCTTTAAAGGAGAGCCTAAAACTTATGATTTACGTGCTAAGAAATTCTGTGTGATTATGGCAGGAAATCCATATACAGAAAGTGGAGACCGTTTTCAAATCCCTGATATGCTTGCGAACAGAGCCGATATTTACAATTTAGGAGATATTATTGGAGATACTGCCGATTTATTTAAATTGAGTTTGATTGAAAATTCACTGACATCTAATCCAATTTTACATCAATTGAGCAGTCGTTATTTTGATGATATTTATGGGTTGATCTCCATGATTGAAAATGGTTCACCAGAAGGAATTAAATTAGAAGGAAATCACACAAAACAAGAAATTCAAGATTATCTGTCTATACTTTCAAAAGTAGTAACGGTTCGTGATCGTGTTATGAGTGTAAATAAAAACTATATAAAATCTGCCGCAATGGAAGATTCAGATAGAACAGAGCCTTCTTTTAAACTGCAAGGGTCTTACAGAGATATGAATAAATTGGTAGCGAAAGTAGTACCGATTATGAATGAGAAGGAATTAGAAACGTTGTTGCTTTCTCACTATGTAAACGAATCACAAACATTAACAAATGCTGCAGAGGCAAACTTGTTGAAATATAAAGAATTAGCAGAAAAAATAACCCCTAAAGAAAAAGAACGTTGGGAAACTATCAAAACAACATTTGTGAAAAACAACAAATTAAAAGGGTTTGGAAACAAAAATGATATGGGGCAAGTTCTTTCTCAAATGATGAGTTTTAATGATAGTTTGGAAGGAATTCAAGAGGTATTGAAGGAAGGACTTTCAGAATAAAGAAGAAAGGGTGATTTAGAAAAATATCGAAGTACATTTTTAGTAGTATATAAGTATAAAGATATTTCAAATTAAAGGGATGATGCCACAAAAACGAATTCCACAAAGCAAATCACAACCAATACCTAAGCCTATAAAAAGTAATTAAATCCTTTTGAAACAAAAAGGATTTACTATTTTTGACCCATTAAATTTGACCTTATGAGCGAAGTAAGACACAACTGGACCAAAGAAGAAATTCTAGAAATATATAATAGACCGATGATGGAATTGCTGTATGATGCAGCAACAATCCACAGAAAACAACACGATCCTAATGTTGTTCAGGTTTCTACATTGTTATCTATCAAAACTGGTGGATGTTCTGAAGATTGTGGCTATTGCCCACAAGCAGCACGGTATCACACGGGTGTAGAGGGAAATGACTTGATGAGTGTAAATCAAGTAAAAGCGCAAGCTTTAAGAGCAAAAGCAAGCGGAAGCTCTAGAGTTTGTATGGGAGCTGCTTGGCGTAACGTAAAAGACGGGCCAGAGTTTGATCAGGTATTAGAAATGGTACGTGGTATAAACAAACTAGATATGGAGGTTTGTTGTACCCTTGGAATGATTACAGAAAACCAAGCACAACGATTAGCAGAAGCTGGACTGTATGCGTATAATCATAATTTAGATTCGTCTGAAGAGTATTATAAAAAAGTAATTTCTACAAGAGGGTATCAAGACCGTTTAGATACGATTGGTAATGTTCGTAAAACAAATGTAACTGTTTGTTCTGGTGGAATTATTGGTATGGGAGAAAATATTGAGGATAGAGCAGGAATGTTAGTGGCTTTATCAACCTTAGACCCACAACCAGAATCTACACCCATTAATGCATTGGTTGCGGTTGAAGGAACTCCTTTAGAAGATGAAAAACCAGTAGAAATTTGGGACATGATTCGTATGGTTGCAACCACAAGAATTGTATTGCCAGAAACGCAAGTACGTTTATCTGCTGGGAGAACTCAAATGAGTAGAGAAGGACAAGCAATGTGTTTCTTTGCAGGAGCAAATTCTATTTTTGCTGGAGATAAGTTACTAACAACACCAAATCCTGATGTAAATGAAGACATGAAGATGTTTGAACAGTTAGGAATGAAATCTCAAAAACCATTTACAAAAAAAGTACAGCCTCAAACTGTAGAAGCTTCGAGTTCACAGTTTGAATCTTTAGGAGAAAAACCTAAATGGACTCGTCCAGGACATTCAATTGAACGTAACGAATTGGCGAAAGAAAAATCAAAAGAGTTCAAAGCATAAGTTGATTGCTTGAACTTCTTCAAGTTAATTATTTGTAACTTGCACATGATTAAATTGGTAAACGAATGAAGGTTTGTCCTAGTTGCAATTCTAGATCAAGGGAACGTATTAAAAGAAATCACTTTTTAAAACTCTTTAACGGAGTCCGAACGTATAAGTGCAGAAAATGTAATGTTCGATATGCTTGGGTTTCTTATATCAATCATTCTTTTAAAATTGGATCATAAAAAAAGCTTCTCCATATGGAGAAGCTTTTTTTTATAGGTTGGTTTCTTTATTTA
>JAESTN010000255.1 GCA_016763595.1 Flavobacteriaceae bacterium
AAGTAATTTATCAAATCCTGTTGGTCTGTTTTTATAGTAAAAAGCATCTGCTCCTAAAACAGTATTGGCGTGAATAGTAACATGGTTCCCAATTACACAATTATCATAAATTGCTACATTTGGATGAATAACACAGTCATTACCAATGGTAACATGGTTCCCGATAAACACATTAGGTTGGATGATTGTTCTTTCCCCTATAATTGCAGATGCTGCAATACTAGATGTAGCAGCGACAAACGGATTGAAATGCCTTGTAATTTTATTAAAATCGCGAAAAGGATCTTCAGAAATTAACAATGCTTTCCCTTCTGGACATTCAACTTCTTTATTAATTAAAATAGTTGTAGCTGCAGATTTTAACGCTTTGCCATAGTATTTAGGATGATCCACAAAAACAATATCTCCAGATTCTACCACATGAATTTCATTAATTCCTGTAATTAAAAAATTGGGATCACCTACAGGTTCAACATCTAATAAAGAAGCGATTTGCTGTAAAGTTTGTGGTGTTTTAAATTTCATATAAAAAAGATTCCCGCAAGTTGCGGGAATAGTTTTGATTTATTCTTTGACACGTTCTTGGTACGTACCTTTTGTTGTTTCTATTTTTATCTTATCTCCTTCATTTATAAATAAAGGCACATTTACTTTTGCTCCAGTTTCTACGATTGCAGGTTTGGTAGCATTTGTAGCTGTGTTCCCTTTTAGTCCTGGCTCTGTTTGTGTAACTTCTAAAACAACACTTAATGGCATATCTACAGATAATGGCATTTCGTCTTCAGAATTTATAATAATAGTAACAACCTCACCTTCTTTTAATAATTCAGGTGCATCTAATACTGTTTTTTGTATTGAAATTTGATTGTAATCATTTGTATTCATGAAATTATATGAATCTCCATCAGCATATAAAAATTGGAATTTTTGCGTTTCTACACGTACATCATCTAATTTTCTTCCTGCTGGAAACGTATTATCTATCACTTTACCATTCGTTACACTTTTTAATTTTGTTCTAACAAATGCTGGACCTTTCCCTGGTTTTACATGTAAAAACTCTATTACTTTGTAAATATCGTTATTGTATCTGATGCACAATCCGTTTCTAATATCTGATGTTGTTGCCATTTATTTATTGTTATGGTTTATTTCTAATTTTATGTTGCCGAATATCCTTTCATAATTCCACGTTGAGAATTACGAATAAATAAGGTGATTTCATCTCTTTCTGGAGTTGCTTCCATCTCCCCTTCAATGATCTCTAATGCTTGTGAATTGTTATAGTTTTTTTGGTATAAAATTCTATAAATGTTTTGAATCTCAGAGATTTTTTCTGAAGTAAAACCTCTACGTCTTAATCCTATTGAATTTATCCCCACATAAGACAAAGGTTCTTTTGCTGCTTTTGTATATGGAGGAACATCTTTTCTAACCAAAGACCCACCAGAAATCATGGCATGATCTCCAATATGAATAAATTGATGTACAGCTGCCAAACCTCCAATAATTGCATATTTACCAATAATAACATGACCTGCTAATGCAACTCCATTTACGACAATCGAATTATCTCCCAATACACAATCGTGCGCAATGTGTGCGGTTGCCATAATTAAACAGTTATTTCCAATTTTAGTTTTCCCAGAAGCATTGGTCCCTCTGTTAATTGTAACACACTCTCTTATGGTTGTATTATCTCCTATAATTGTCAAAGAATCCTCTCCTTCAAATTTTAAATCTTGTGGAATTGCAGAAATAACAGCTCCTGGAAAAATTCTACAATTTTTTCCAATACGAGCACCTTCCATAATTGTTACGTTAGATCCAATCCAAGTTCCAGAACCAATTTCTACATCATTATTAATCGTTGTAAAAGGTTCTACAACCACGTTTCTTGCAATTTTTGCTTGCGGATGTACGTATGCTAAAGGTTGATTCATATTATTGTTTTTTTGCTATTTGTGCCATTAATTCTGCCTCAACTACTAATTTACCATTTGCATATCCATAGGCTTGCATATGGCAAATCCCTCTTCTAATTGGCGAAATTAATTCACATTTAAAAGTTAGTGTATCTCCTGGTAAAACCTTTTGTTTGAACTTTACATTGTCCATTTTCATAAAATAGGTCAAATAATTCTCTGGATCTGGTACTGTGTTTAAAACCAAAATACCTCCACATTGCGCCATCGCTTCTACCTGTAATACTCCTGGCATTACTGGAGCACCAGGAAAATGTCCTTGAAAGAAGGGTTCGTTCATTGTAACATTTTTCATTCCCACAACATGCTTATCCGACAATTCTAAAATTCTATCGATTAATAAAAATGGTGGCCTGTGAGGTAAAATTTCCATAATTTGATGGATGTCCATCAATGGTGGTTTATTTAAATCGTATTGTGGAACTTTATTTCGTTTTTCTAACTTGATAATTTTTGCTAATTTTTTAGCAAATTGTGTGTTTATTGCATGACCTGGTTTATTCGCAATCACTTTTCCTCTAATTCGAACTCCAACTAAAGCCAAATCACCAATAACATCTAGTAATTTGTGTCTTGCAGCTTCATTTGCCCAATGCAATGTTAAATTGTCTAAAATGCCGTTTGGTTTAACTGCAATTGTTTTCTTATTAAAAGCAATTTTTAATCGCTCCATAGTCTCACCAGACAATTCTTTATCCACATATACTATAGCATTGTTTAGATCTCCACCTTTAATTAGGTCATTTTCCAACAACATTTCAATTTCATGTAGAAAGCTAAAAGTTCTTGCTTCAGAAATTTCTGCTTTAAAATCTGAAATGTGATTTAAGGTTGCATTTTGAGTTCCTAAAATTTTAGTCCCAAAATCTACATAGTTGTTATTTCATATTCGTCTGCAGGCATCAAAATAATTTCGCTACCTGTAGCTTCATCTCTAAATGAAATAATATCTTTTACAATGTATTCTTTAATTGCTGCTTCTTGTACTTGAATTCCTGCTTTCTCTAAAGCTTCAATAAAAAACTTTGAAGAACCATCCATAATTGGAGGTTCAGAAGCGTCCATTTCTATTAATAAATTATCAATTCCCAACCCTACAGCAGCCGCTAATACATGCTCCGAAGTTTGAATTTGAACACCATTTCTTTCAAGGTTTGTACCTCTTTGAGTATTGGTTACATATTCTGCTTTCGCAGCAATAACAGGTTGTCCTTCTAAATCTACTCGCACAAAAGAAAATCCATGATTTTCTGGCGCTGGTTTAAAGGTCATTTTAACAGTATTTCCTGTATGTAATCCTACACCTGAAAGACTAATTTCGTTTTGTATTGTTTGTTGTTTTTTACTCATCAAAATTCGTTTTGAGTTTTTAAATCTCTTTCTATTTTGTTTAACGTTGATGCCATTTTAGGTAAATTTTTAAAATAGACATACGATTTATTAAAATCTGAAATTCCAAAAGCAGGAGTTCCATTTATAACTTGATTCTCTTTTACACTTTTAGTGACTCCAGATTGGGCCCCAATTTTAACATTATCTCCAACAGTTATATGACCTGCAAAACCAACTTGTCCTCCAATCATACAATTGCGTCCAATTTTGGCAGATCCAGAGATTCCTGTTTGAGCAGCAATCACCGTATTTTCGCCTATTTCAACATTGTGGCCTATCTGAATTTGATTATCCAGCTTTACTCCTTTTCTGATAATTGTTGCCCCTAAGGTTGCTCTATCAATTGTAGTTGCCGCACCAATTTCTACATTGTCTTCTATAATTACATTTCCTGTTTGGGGAATTTTATTATAGGTTCCTGCTTTATTAGGAGCAAAACCAAATCCTTCTGAACCAATAATTGCTCCAGTATTAATCACGCAATTAGCACCTATTTGCGTTTCAGAACAAATTTTTGCGCCTGCAAAAATGGTACAGTTATCTCCAATTATAACATTATCTCCAATAAAGGCATTTGGGTAAATTTTTACATTATCACCAATTACAACATCGTTCCCCAAGTATGCAAAAGCACCTATGTATTCGTTTTTCCCAATACGTGCAGATTGAGATATATAGTGAGGTTCTTCTCTCCCTGATTTATTATTTTTTACTTCATTGTAAAATTCTAATAGTTTAGAAAAAGCTGCATAAGCATCGTCTACTTTTATCAAAGTAGTTGCTATTTTTTTTTCTGCAACAAAACTTTTATCTACAATGGTTATAGAAGCCTTTGTTGTATATAAAAAAGGATTGTATTTAGAATTTGATAAAAAGGTTAAACTCCCCTTTTCTCCTTCTTCAATTTTAGAAAGTTTTGAAACTTCTACATTGGGGTTACCAACGATGTCTCCTTCTAAAATTTCTGCTATTTGTTGAGCTGTAAAATTCATTGTTTGCAAAAGTATGAAAAAACTTAGGAATTGGCTAATTACATTTTCTTAGGATAACATAAATAATATTTCTCTACAGGTTTTGTTAACGCCTGCAAATTTAATTGATCTGATGCACTTGCAATATCAACCATTTCATTTTCTCCTAACTGAATTTTTATCGGGTTTTTAGAGTTATAAGCTTGGTTTTGTACTTTTCCTACAAAAACAAAATAGGATACTTGATTTGGTTTAATAGGTAATTTACTTAATAATTTTGCTTCTTGTTCCTTTATGTCACTAGCTAAAATAGGGCGGTCTTGAAGTTGTATTTTAAATAAATTTCGATTGATAATCATCTTGGCTAATTCTGATAAAATAACATCTGAATGTGAAGTCCATTCTTTTATCGCTGATAGCACATCATAATCATCTAGCTTTGAAAACACTTCCAGCGTTTCATCTGTAAAGTTTTCTTCTGAGATTTGATTGTATAAAAAATATTGTAATGTTTTTGTAGCGGGTAGCTCAACCTTATGCTGGGCCAGCTCTTTGGCTCTCTGTAAAATTTTGACAAGCATATTTTCTGCAACCAATCCTGTTTTGTGTAGGTATACTTGCCAGTACATTAACCTACGTGCAATAATAAATTTCTCTACAGAATAGATTCCTTTTTTCTCAATGACCAATTCATCATGCGCAACATTCATCATGGCAATCAATCTATCAGAACTAATATTTCCTTCTGTAACACCTGTATAAAAACTATCTCTCTTTAAATAATCCAAACGATCAATATCTAGTTGGCTAGAAATCAATTGGCAGAAAAATTTCCGGGGGTGTTTTCCTTCAAAAATTTCTATTGCCAGACTTAATTTCCCCCGAAACTCCTCATTTAATTTCTTCATAAATTTTAAAGAAATCTCTTCATGACTAATTCCACTTACAATACTGTGTTCTAAGGCATGAGAAAATGCTCCATGACCAATATCATGTAACAAAATAGCAATATATAAAGCATTTGCTTCTTCATCAGAAATCTCTATTCCTTTAAATCGTAAAACCCGAACCGCTTTTTGCATTAAATACATACATCCTAATGCGTGATGAAAACGTGTATGATTCGCTCCAGGATATACTAAATTAGAAAAACCCATTTGCGTTACGCGCCTTAAACGCTGAAAATAGGGGTGTTCCATAATATCAAAAATTAAACTATTCGGAATTGTAATAAAACCGTAAATTGGATCGTTAAGTATTTTGAGTTTATTTGTTTTAAAAGCTTTCAATAGAGTGTTTTTAGGACCACAAATATACCATAGTTATTCAGAATGATAAAGGCGGATTAAAATTCACGTTATTTTAACAAAAAAAAAGAAAAAAATAAGAACTGCTTCAAGTATTTTAGCAATAGAAATAAGGAAACAATATGAGAAAGATAGAAATTTTATGGGTGGATGATGAAATAGATTTATTAAAATCTCATATTCTGTTTTTAGAAAAGAAAAACTATCTGGTAACAAAATGTACAAATGGTGCAGATGCCATTGATTTAGTTGAAGAACAAAATTTTGACATTGTTTTTTTAGATGAAAACATGCCCGGAATTACTGGCTTAGAAACCTTGGCTGAAATCAAACAAAAGCAAACCAATCTTCCTATAGTAATGATTACAAAAAGTGAGGAAGAATATATTATGGAAGAAGCAATTGGCTCTAAAATTGCCGATTATTTAATTAAGCCCGTAAATCCAAATCAAATTTTGCTGAGTTTGAAGAAAAATTTAGACCATTCAAAATTAATTTCTGATAAAACCACTTCTAACTATCAACAAGAATTCAGAAAGATCTCTATGGATTTAGCCATGGTAAACTCTTATGAAGAATGGATTGCCATTTATCAGAAATTAGTGCACTGGGAATTGGAGTTAGAAAATATTAACGATACCGGAATGCTTGGTATTTTAGAAAGTCAAAAAAACGAAGCCAACAGTTTATTCTTTAAGTTTATAAAAAAGAATTACGAAGGTTTTTTAACTGATACTGACAAGCCTACTTTTTCACATACCTTATTAAAAGAGGTTGTTTTCCCTGAGGTAAGTACCAACAAAGGAACTTTATTAGTAGTTATAGACAACCTACGTTTAGATCAGTATAGAATACTAGAACCATACATTAACAAACATTTTAAAAAGAAAAGCGAACTTTCATACTTCAGTATTTTACCTACAGCTACACAATATGCTCGTAATGCCATATTTTCTGGTTTAATGCCCTCTGAAATGGAAAAAATGTATCCAGAGTTTTGGAAAAATGATATTGATGAAGGTGGAAAAAACTTATACGAAAACGAATTTTTAACCGCTCATATTAAAAGGTTGAGTTTGAACATTAAACACGAATATTACAAAATAACAAATCTAAAAAACGGAAAGGAATTAGCCGATAACTACAACGCGACCAAACAAAATGATTTAACGGTTATTGTGTATAATTTTGTGGACATGCTTTCGCATGCTAAAACAGAAATGGAAGTGATAA
>JAESTN010000256.1 GCA_016763595.1 Flavobacteriaceae bacterium
ATTCTTTACCAAAAGAAGTTAAAGCGATAAATATTACCATGGGATATCCGTTAAAAGATGTCCCAACCACTTCGTTATTTAGTTCAATTTTTAACTTATTTATCAATCAAGAAAAACTACAAAGAACTATACAAGAGCAATTTTATTTTAAAGATGTTTTACAATTTTTTAAGCAACCTAACATACAATCGTTATTGATTGTTAATGAGGTAAACATTTTTGATACAATCGCTTTAAAAATAGCACAAGACAATGATGCGTTTATCAGTATTTATCAATTAGACTCTTTTTTAGTGTCATTAGATGCACCTATTAAAAAATGCATCCTAGCTGTTTTTAAAAAATTCAGCAACTCTTTAGAATTTATAGAACGAATTATCGATCTAATTGTGTTGTTAAAAGAAAATGCAAACCCATTAGAAAAAGAATACTTATTTCGCTTTTATACTACTTTTACGCAGTTACAAAATTTGCAAATTGAATACAATTATTTAAAAACGCTAAAAACTATTCATCAATTATTTAATCAATTAATTCAGTCTGAAAGTATTTCTTTTAAAGGAGAGCCATTACAAGGCTTACAATTAATGGGAATGCTAGAAACAAGAGTTTTAGATTTTGAAAATGTTATTATCACCTCTGTAAACGAAAATGTGTTGCCCAAAGGCGGAGTGCAAAACTCATTTATTCCATTTGATGTGAAATTAGAATTTAACCTTCCTACATACAGAGAAAAAGACGCCATATTTTCATACCACTTTTTTAGATTATTACAACGTGCAAAGAACATCTTCCTTTTATACAATTCAGAAAATGATAGTTTTGGTGGTGGAGAAAAAAGCAGATTTATATCCCAATTACTGCACCTAAAACCAAATTTAAAAGAGTTGCAAATTGCACCAAATGTGACCACAGAGAAAAGAAGTTTAATTGAAATTCCAAAGACGAAAGAAATTCTTGAAAAACTAAAAGAGCAGGCCATAAAAGGGTTCTCTCCATCGACCTTAACAAATTACTTATACAACCCTATAGATTTTTACAAGCAGAAAGTTTTAGGGGTAAGAGAATACAAAGAAGTTGAAGAAACAGTTGCAGCCAATACAATGGGAACTATTATTCATGACACTTTAGATGTATTGTACCAACCATTTATAGGTAAATTTATCACGAAAGAGGACATTAAAAAAATGTTGCCCAACGTTGAAGATTTAGTCGCCTATTACTTTAAGAAACACTTTCAAAGTTCTGATGTATACACCGGTAAAAATCGTTTAATTTTTGAAATTTCTAAAGATTACATCAATCGGTTTTTAACGATAGAAATAAACTCTTTACAGGAAAGCGATACGTTAAAAATTATTGCTACAGAACAAGATTTAGAGGCAACAATTGCGATAGATGAATTTGATTTCCCCATAAAATTAAGAGGTCAAGTAGACCGAATAGATCAATTAAACGGTGTTACTAGAATCATTGATTACAAAACAGGAAATGTGACTGCTGCCAATTTAAAAGTTTCTGATATATCAGTAATCGCTGAAGAAAAATACAGCAAGGCAATACAAGTGTTGTTGTATGCTTTTTTATATTCTCAAAATTTTGAAACTACAGAACTAGAAGGCGGAATTATCTCTTTTAAAAACTTAAAAGGCGGGGTCTTAAAAGTTGATTTCGGCAGAAAGGACCATAAAATTACATCAGAAAAAATTGATGAATTTTTAATTTCAATCAAAAACCTTATTAAAGAAATCTTTAATCCAGAAATTCCTTTTACAGAAAAATTACATTAAAAAAATTAGGCTTTACCGTTTAATACTAATAAAGGAACACTGCAGTGAAACTCTTTCTTTAATATCGTATTCTTTTCCCAAAGTTTTTTAAAGAAACCTCTTTTACGTCTAAAAACACACAACATATCAGGGTTATTTGATTGAAAGTGCTCCAACACACCTTGAAAAGTAGTTGCGTTTTCTGTAATTTTTAAAGAAGATTTTAGAGAATTTAATGCTTCATCAATAATTAGGTCTTCATCAACATACCCAGGAGTTTTAACCAATAACAAGTTAATAACTGGGTTGAATTTATCTTTAACAAATTGCAAAGGCTTTAAAACATCATTTTTGTTTATAACACCAGATTTAAAAGCTGTTAATACAGAATTAAATGGTTTAAAAACATAAGATTCTGGCACAATTAACACCGGAATATCAGATTGCTTCACCACACTACCAGAAGTAGCTCCTAAAAACACTTCTTCTCTAATAGAATTACTTTTCGGTCCCATCATAATTAAATCAATTCCAATCTCTTTATGAACTGAAGCAATTGAATCAACAACATTTCCTTTTGCAGAAATTAGCTGAATATCTTTCCCTTTTCTATCTACACTATTTATCATAGCACGCATATATAAATTAGATTCGCGTTCTAAAATAGCATTTACATCTATAATTGTACCTGCTTTTGATTGTACATTATATGCTCTAAGCACAAAAATATCTGCACCAACTTCATTCGCAAAATCAATTGCATATTGTAATGTATTAATTGAGTTTTCAGAAGATCCAATAGGAACAAGTATATTTTTCATATGATGTTTTTATTTTATAGAAGAGAAAATTACACAAAATAATTGAACTGCAAAAATACAGTTTTTAAATCTATCATAATTTCATTTTTATCTTTTGTTTATTTAGTACTTTTGACCCGATTTGAAAACAGACATTAGCCGTAAAAAAATAAACAAATTAGCATTCCCCGCATTGATTGCCGGAATTGCCGAGCCACTATTATCTATTACCGATACAGCCATTATTGGAAACATAGAAAACAACGCCATAGAGTCTCTTGCTGCTGTTGGTATTGTTGGCGCATTTATTTCTATGCTCGTATGGGTTTTTGGACAAATAAGAAGTGCCATTTCCGCTATTATTTCGCAATATTTAGGCGCCAATAAACTAGACGAAATAAAATCGCTACCAGCACAAGCAATCGCTATTATTGTTTTGATGAGTTTTTTGGTAATTGCTGTTACCTATCCTTTTTCTGAAAACATATTCAAGTTTTACAATGCATCAGGATCAATTTTAGACTATTGTATTAGCTATTATAACATTCGAATTTTTGGATTTCCTTTTTCTTTGTTCACATTTGCCATTTTCGGAATCTTTAGAGGCTTACAAAACACCTATTACCCAATGATCATTGCAATTACAGGTGCTGTATTAAACATTGGTTTAGATTACGCATTTGTGTATGGTATTGAAGGCTATATTCCTGCAATGTATGTTGATGGTGCTGCCTATGCAAGTGTTATTGCTCAATTTATTATGGCGTTGCTATCCGTTATATTATTAGTAAAAAAAACATCAATTTCATTAAAAATAATGCTCCCCTTTCATCCAGAAATAAAAAGATTATTGGGTATGATATTGAATCTTTTTGTACGAACATTGGCATTAAACTTAGCCTTATATTTTGCAACATCCTATGCTGCTTCTTACGGAAAAGAGTACATCGCTGCGTATACTATAGGATTAAACTTATGGCTTCTTGGAGCTTTTATGATTGATGGATACTCAAGTGTTGGAAATATCTTGTCTGGAAAATTACTAGGCCAGAAAGAGTACAAAGCATTACTTATTTTAAATAAAAAACTGTTAAAATACGCGTTTATACTCGGAATTGTTTTCATTGTTTTTGGCGCTGCTTTATACTACCCTATCGGAAAAATATTTACTCAAGAACAAGCCGTTTTAGAGCAATTTTACACTGTGTTTTGGGTAATCTTAGCCATCCAACCCTTGTGTGCTATTACCTTTATTTTTGATGGTACATTTAAAGGCCTGGGAGAAATGAAATATTTGCGTAATCTATTGATTTTCGCCACCACCTTGGGATTCGTGCCTACATTACTCCTTTTCGATTATTTGGATTTCAAATTATACGCAATCTGGATCGCTTTTACAGTTTGGATGTTTTGTAGAGGAATCTTTTTATACTTTAAATTTTACCGAAAGTTTTCTCCGCTAGCACAAAAGCAGTAAATTTGAATACAAATTATATTTATAATGACAACCAATCGTACAGACGGAAGTTTATATACAAGCATCGTTAACAAAATAGCAACAATAGAATTCGGCCATCCGGCAAGTAATTCTTTTCCTAGTGTTTTATTAGATCGCTTGACAAAAGAGCTACAAAAGGTTTCAGAAAATGAGAACGTTTCTGTTATCATTTTAAAATCCGAAGGAGAAAAAGCATTTTGCGCTGGCGCTTCTTTTGACGAATTGGTTGCGATAGATAATTTAGAAGACGGAAAGAAATTCTTTTCTGGGTTTGCCAATGTAATCAATGCAATGAGAACCTGTTCTAAATTGATTATTGGATCTGTACAAGGAAAAACGGTTGGTGGAGGCGTTGG
>JAESTN010000257.1 GCA_016763595.1 Flavobacteriaceae bacterium
AGTTGTAATCACACAATCATCTTTTACTTTTACTTTGTTTACAGATATAGAATTTTCTTTTAAAGCCCTACGAACTTCACCATTAGATTTTAAAAATCCATTTTCAGCAAATGCCGTAATAATATCCAACCCGTTTTCAATAACTGAACGTTTAATTTTAGCTTGTGGAACACCATCAAAAACATCTAAAAATGTTTGTTCATCTAACGCTATCAAATCGCCTGAAGTAGATTTTCCGAATAATATATTTGAAGCTTTTATAGCGTTTTCATACGCCTCTTTTCCATGTGTCATTATGGTAACTTCTTCTCCAATCCTCTTTTGAAGCATACGTTGATGTGGTGATTCCTTATGTTCAGTTATTAATTTTTTTATGGTTTCTTTATCTAAAAAAGTAAATATTTTAATATATTTTTCTGCATCTTCATCAGAAGAATTTAGCCAATATTGGTAGTATTTATATGGAGATGTTCTTCCTGCATCTAGCCAAACATTGCTACCAGCAGTTTTTCCAAATTTTGTTCCATCAGCTTTCGTTATTAATTTACATGTTAAGGCATATGCTTTACCCTGTGCTTTTCTCCTTACAAGCTCTGTTCCAGTCGTAATATTACCCCATTGATCAGACCCTCCCATTTGAAGTTTACAATTTTTTTCTTTATATAAATGGTAAAAATCATACCCTTGAAATAATTGATAGGTAAATTCAGTAAAACTCATGCCTGTTTTAGCATCAGAATCCAAACGTTTTTTTACAGAATCTTTGGCCATCATATAATTAACAGTAATATGTTTACCTACATCACGCACAAAATCGATTAATGAAATATCTTTCATCCAATCGTAGTTGTTTACTAATTCTGCAGGATTTTGTGAAGTTGACTCATTAAAATCTAAAAAACGCTCTAACTGCCCTTTTACACCAGCAATATTTTTAGCCAATGTAGCCTCATCTAATAAGTTTCTTTCAGCAGATTTCCCAGAAGGATCTCCAACCATTCCTGTTGCTCCACCAACCAAAGCGATAGACGAGTGTCCAGCTTTTTGAAAATGCATCAGAATAATAATCTGAACTAAACTACCAATATGCAATGAATCTGCCGTTGGATCAAATCCAATATAGCCAGCCGTTTTATTTTTTAATAAATAGGCTTCGGTATCTGGCATTATATCGTGTAATAATCCTCGCCAACGTAATTCTTCTACAAAATTTGTCATCATTTTTTAATTTATGAGAAAGCAAAGATACTTTTATCCTACAAAAAAAACTACTTTAGCAACTAGGATTTTTAGAATAGTAACTATGATTTTGGTAACTGGCGGAACGGGATTAGTTGGCTCACATTTATTATATCAATTAACTTCTCAGAACAAGCAAGTCAGAGCAATTTACAGAACCTCAGAAAGCTTGGATTCTGTTAAAAAGGTATTCTCTTATTTTACAGATAATAGTGAGGCATTGTTTTCGAAAATTGAATGGATAAAAGCAGACATTACAGATGTCCCTTCCTTAGAAAAAGTGTTTGTAAATGTAAAAGTGGTGTATCATGTTGCGGCTTTAGTTTCTTTTAATCCGAAAGAGTATCGTAAAATGCGTCAGGTAAATATTGAGGGTACTGCAAATATTGTAAACTATTCGATTGCGTGTAATGTTCAGAAGTTTTGTTTTGTAAGTTCAATTGCTGCTATTGGAGATTCAATTAATAACGAAGTTGTTACAGAAGAGAACGATTGGTCTATTGAAAGCGGAAATAATGGGTATTCTATTACAAAACATGGGGCAGAAATGGAAGTTTGGCGTGCCAGTCAAGAAGGGGTTGATGTAGTGATTGTAAACCCTGGAGTAATATTAGGTGCTGGTTTTTGGGATGTAAATACAGGACAGTTGTTTTCTAAAGTTGCAAAAGGATTTAAATATTTTACTGAAGGAATTACAGGATTTGTAGGGGTTACTGATGTTGCAAAATCTATGATTAACCTAACAGAAAGCAATGTTAAAAACCAAGGATTTATATTAGTGTCAGAAAATATAAGTTTTAAAGAGGTTTTTACGGAGATTGCTAAAAACCTTGAAAAAGACCCACCAACAATAAATATTTCAAAAACAATAACGTCCTTTTTAAGAAGAATTGATGCAATTAGATCTTTTATAACGGGTGAAAAAAGATTAATTACTAAAGATTCTGTGAATTCATTACATAGTAAAACGTACTATTCTTCTAAAAAAATAAAAATCAGCATTGGTTTTGAATTCACACCAATAAAATCGGTTATAAAAGAAGTTTGTGCTAGTTATAAAATGGATTATTAATTCTCGTCTTCAGGGTTCATTAATTGGTTTCTTACTATTTTTTCAAGTTCTTCTTTTTTAAGTGCTAATTTTGTTTGAACCTCTTTAAAAATTAAGTTATATTCTTCTAATTTAGACGTGTAATAATAGTTGCTACTACTAAATCGAGTACTATCAATTAGGTATTTATTATAAACTAGAGGCACGTAATTTATTTTACGTTCATTGTTTGTATTCTTTTCAGCATAAGCGCTTTTAGCAAAATATAAGTCTGTTAAGAGCAACACCATTGTATCCTTAGGGATTAAATCCTTAGGTTTCTCTAAAATGGTTTTACTGGTACAAGATACAAGTAAAATAATCCCTAAAAAGAATATTATTTTTTTCATACTACCTGTTAAACAATAAACGTTCTCCTTTTATTTCCTCATTAAAATTACCATTATCATACATCAAATTACCGTTTACAAATGTATGGGTTATGGTTGATGAAAACTCAGTTCCTTCAAATGGGGACCAGCCACATTTATAGAGTATGTTTTCTTTTGTAACTGTATTTGATTTATTGGTGTTTATCAATACTAAATCGGCATAATACCCTTCTCTAATGAAGCCTCTTTTTTCGATTTTAAATATTTTTGCGGGATTATGACACATTTTTTCAACTGCTTTTTCAATTGAAATAGTACCGTCTTTTACTTTTTCTAAAATAGCATTTAGCGCATGTTGTACTAGAGGCCCTCCACTTGGAGCTTTGGTGTAAACATTGTCTTTTTCTTCTAATGTATGAGGGGCATGATCTGATGCTATAATATCTAACCTATCATCTAATAAAGCCTTCCATAAACCGGCTCTGTCATTTGCAGTTTTTACAGCCGGATTCCATTTAATATGTGTTCCTTTTGTATCATAATCTTCATCACAAAACCATAGATGATGCACACAAACTTCTGCTGTTATCTGTTTTTCTTCTATGGGTATATCATTTCTAAACAAATGTGTTTCTTTTTCAGTAGAAATATGAAATACATGTAATCTTGCACCTGTTTTTTTAGCCAATTCAATTGCTTTTGAAGAGGATAGAAAACAAGCTTCTTCATTTCTTATAATTGGGTGAAATTTTAAAGGAATATCATCTCCGTAAATAGCTTTATAATGTTCCGTGTTTTTTCTAATTGTTGCTTCATCCTCACAGTGTACAGAGATTAACATCTTGGTTGATGAAAATATTTTTTCTAACACTTCTTCATTATCTACCAACATATTTCCTGTAGATGAACCTAAGAATAATTTAATCCCTGCTACATTTTTAGGATTTGTTTTAAGTAGTTCTTCCAAATTATCGTTGGTGCCACCAAACATAAAAGAATAGTTTGCGTATGAAGATTCTGAAGCAATTACAAACTTGTCTTCTAATAATTTTTGTGTAGTTGCTTGTGGAACGGTGTTCGGCATTTCTATAAAAGAAGTAATTCCGCCAGCAATAGCAGCTTTGCTTTCTGTTGCAATATTGGCTTTATGCGTTAAACCCGGTTCACGAAAATGAACTTGATCATCAATTACTCCAGGAATCAAATAGGATCCTTTGGCATCAATAACTGTAGTGTCTTTTAAAGGATTTATTTTTTTTGCTATTTGTTTAATGCTGTTGTTTTCAATTAAAACATCTCCGGTAAAAACCGAATTTTCATTAACAATTTGAGCGTTTTGTATTAGTGTAGTTGTGTTCATTTTATTTTGATAAGCCTTTTAAGCGTAATTTTAAAACTCCAAAGAGTGCTTCGTAAATAATTGAGCCATTCATTTTTGACTCTCCTAAGGTTCTGTCAGTAAAAATTACAGAAACCTCTTTTATATTGAATTTGTGTTTCCATGCTTTAAATTTCATTTCAATTTGAAAAGCATATCCAACAAATTTAATCTCATCTAACTTAATGGTTTCTAAAACTTTTCTTTTATAGCAGACAAAACCAGCTGTTGTATCATGAACAGGAATTCTTGTGATAAAACGAACATATTTCGAAGCAAAATAGGAAAGTAATACGCGTTTCATTGGCCAATTTACGACATTAACGCCTTTAGAATATCTAGAGCCAATTGAAAGATCAGCGCCCTCATTTTCACAAGCATTATATAATCGTATTAAGTCTTTAGGATCATGAGAAAAATCAGCATCCATTTCTATTATATACTCGTAATTATTACCAATTGCCCATTTAAAACCATGTATATAGGCGGTTCCAATCCCGTTCTTCTCTAAGCGTTTTTCTAAAAATAAATTACCAGGAAATTCTGAAATCAAACGGGTAACAATTTCAGAGGTTCCATCAGGGGAATTGTCATCAACAATTAAAATATGAAACGCTTTTTTTTGACTAAAGACAGCACGAATGACTGCCTCAATATTTTCTTTTTCGTTATAAGTAGGGATGATTACTAGTGTGTTAGACATGCTTTTTTCGAGCTAAAAATAAGTGTAACAAATATACGCTATTTTATCACTAATTTTGTGTTATATTTTTCATAAAACAAATTAATGCAAGCACTAGATCGAATCGATTATTCTAATAACTGGTTAACACTTGTTTTTCTGTTTGCATTGTTGCTACTGGTTGTTTTAAAAACAAGTAATCAACAAAAATTATTTGGGTATTCCAGCGCTTTTTTTATGAAAGGATTTATTGGTAAAAAAACGGAAGAAAGAGAATCGTTGTTAAACACTTTTAATATTGTTTTACTCTGTTTTTCTGTTATAGTATATGCAATTTTCATTTCATTGATAACCGCGTTTTTTTTAGATATAACAGCTAGTTTTACCGTTTTTATATCTGTATTAGGATTTGTGTTTATCTACTTAGTACTGTTTTTAGTTTTAGACGTTGGTTTGGCAAAGTTATTTGAAGTTCAGAACGAAACGAGTTATCTCTTTTCAACAAAAATAGCATATCTATATAATACGTCATTAATTCTTTTTCCGGTGTTAATAATCATCTATTATAGTAGCTTAAGTATATCTGTATTACTTTTTGTTTTTATGATGTTGTTTTTATTATCCCTGCTATTGTTGTTTGTAAATAACAAAAACTTGATTCTTAATAAGTTGTTCTATTTTATTTTGTATCTTTGCGCCCTTGAAATAGCACCATTGTTAATTATTTATAAGATGATGGGATAAAAAAGAAGATGTATGAAAGTGAAAACAATATTGGTCTCACAACCAGCTCCAAAAACAGAAACTTCACCATATTTTGATCTTTCTGAAAAGCAAAAAGTAAAAATTGATTTTAGATCTTTTATTCATGTAGAAGGTGTAGAGGTAAAAGAAGTAAGAGCTCAGAAAGTTGATTTAAATAACTTTTCAGCCATTATATTAACAAGCAGAA
>JAESTN010000024.1 GCA_016763595.1 Flavobacteriaceae bacterium
GTGAAGAGAAATTAAAAGATGGGAGATTATACGATATTTGGAAGAATGCTGCTAAAAAAATGATTTTAGTAGGAACGAACTATCCAGATAATGCTTTGCAAGTTTTATTGAATCAGTTTGAAAAAGATCGTTCTATAATTATTCTTACAGAAACAACCTCTAATATAGCATCTGGTAAACGATTAATTCTATTGACCAATTAATACTTCCATTGTCAGAAGAACAATTAGAAGAATTAAAACCAGAAGTGTTAATCACTTTTGGCGGAATGATTGTTTCTAAAAAGATCAAGCAATTTTTAAGAAAACAACAACCGAATCATCACTGGCATATTGATGCGTTAAAATCGATAGATACCTTTCATTGTTTATCAGAACATATCAATGAAGACCCAATAGATTTTTTACCAAAACTGGCAGTACTGCCTTTGATTGAAGGTACGTACCAACAAAAATGGTTGTTAGAAAAAGAAAAAAGAGCTGCTAAGCATCAAGAATACATAGATCAAGCTTCGTTTTCTGATTTAAAAGTTTTTGAACAGGTATTGGGAAGTATTCCAGATAATTTGCAATTGCAATTAGCAAACAGTTCAATTATTAGGTATACACAGTTGTTTGATGTAAACAAAACATTAGCCATATTTTGTAATCGAGGGACAAGCGGAATTGATGGAAGTACAAGTACGGCAATTGGAGCTGCAATAGTTAAAAAAAACCAAACGCTATTTGTGACTGGAGATTTAAGCTTCTTTTATGATAGTAATGCGTTGTGGAATGCCTATATTCCAAGTGACTTTAGAATCATTATTATTAATAATAGTGGCGGTGGTATTTTTAGGTTCATTCCGGGTCCGAAATCTACGAATGCGTTAGATTATTTCGAAACACCACATCAATTAACAGCAGAGCATTTGTGTAAAATGCATCAGTTAACATATAGTTTTGCTAGCAATTTATCAGAGTTAAAAGAAAGAATTAGCGATTTTTATGCTGATTCAGAACAGCCTAAAGTATTGGAAGTATTTACGGATAAAGAGGTAAATGAAAAAGTATTAAAAGAGTATTTTAATTTTTTAAAATAAGAGTATGGATTTAGAAGTAGGAGACAAAGTATCTTTAATTATTGGGGCAGAAACAGATTTAGGTTTTAATGTTTGGATTGATGAAGATTATGAAGGGTTGCTGTATAGAAATGAGATTTTTCAAGAAATAAGAGAACGTCAACGTATTGCGGGATATATAAAAAACATTCGCGAAGATGGTAAAATTGATGTTTCATTAAAACCACAAGGGTTTAGAAATGTAATTTCTTTAGATACAGAAAGGGTGGTAGAAGCAATTTACGATCATGATGGTTTTTTGCCATTGACAGATAAGAGCTCTCCAGAAGAGATTAAACGCGAATTACTAATGAGTAAAAAAGCTTTTAAAAGAGCGGTTGGTACTTTGTATAAAGAGAAAACAATTCTTCTTAAAGAAGGTGGTTTAGAACTGATAAACTAGTTCCTTACCTACCCTTTTTTAAGCATTCGCTGTACGTTCTGATAAAACTTATCGGCATTTGGATCTGCAGGGTCCATTTTTCCGTAGCCTAATCGGTATTCTTGTAAAGCACGTCTCCAATTTTGACCTGATTCAAAATAGCGACCTAAGTAATAATGACCTAAAGGAGAAAAAGGATATAGATTTAAAATCATTTCTCCATAGGTTTTTAAATGATCCCCATTTTCTTTGTCAATAATAATGCTCTCTATGGCAATAATATCAATCTCTCTTATTCCTAAATTGGCGCCAAACAAGTAATCAATTTCTATGTATTTATTTTCTAAATACGCAATAGCGTCTAAAGGTGAAAGGTCTTTGATTTTCGTTTCAAATTCTTCTTTAGAAATACCAGAATAGATTTCAAATATTTTATTTAATGCTCTTGGAATTGCTTCTCCAATAGCAGAAATATTACTTGGTGAACATTCTGTAAGATCGTATTTAATGTTAAAATTTTTAATATTTAATGTTTGTAAATAGGTGTTAAGCGCACTCACTTGTTGTTTTTTGTCTTCACCAATAAATTGACTATCGTTCATGTAAAAATAATAGGTGTTGTCAATAGTACCAAGTTTACTTAAATTATAAGACTGCATATGTGTACTGATGTCTGGACTAAAAGTCGGGTTCAAACAGACATAAGAATTAAATATAGGGGTGTCGTCTCTTAAAAAGTGTGTTAGTAAATTGGCAGAAATTCCATTTCCAACAATTGTTAAAAATGGAGAAGTTTTATAATTCCCCTCAATATAGGGTAATAGTTCTTCTTTAATAAAATTCAAGAAACTTCTACTGTCTGCTGTTAAAGAGCTTTTTCTTGTTTCATCAATCGATGCATCTTTTAAACGTGTTTCGGCCATTTCAATTCCAACAACAATTTGTTTTGGAGCTCTATCGGTATGGGAAAACAGTTTAGAATTACCAACATATAAATCGTACAAATATTCAGAATCTAAAACAATAGTTAATGGATAATTGGTAGTGCTATCTCGTTCATAGCCTTTCGGTAAATGAATTTGAATTGTTCTAATATCTTGTAGTTCTTCTGATTCGTATTTTTTGGTAATTTTTTTTTGACCAAAAAGAGAAACACAAAACAATAATAATAGTAGTAGGGGAAATTTTGTTTTCATATTCGAGTTATAGTTGTGGTTAAAAATACTATTTTTTTCATATAAATGAATCGATTTGCAAAGCTTATATAAAATTGCACATAATAGTCCTTAAAAACCTATTTTTGTAACAAGAACAAAATTGTTCTATAGATTTTAAATCATAACGATAAAAACAAGCTATTATGATAAAGGCAGACTGGAAAACTGTAAAAGAATACGAAGATATTACCTATAAAAAATCAAATGGAGTTGCTAGAATTGCATTTAACAGACCCGATGTTAGAAATGCATTTAGACCAAAAACAACTTCAGAATTGTACGATGCTTTTTATGATGCAGGAGAAGATACTTCAATAGGAGTTGTTTTATTATCTGCTGAAGGACCTAGTACTAAAGATGGTGTGTATTCTTTCTGTTCTGGAGGAGATCAACGAGCACGTGGTCATAAAGGCTATGTAGGAGAAGATGGATATCATCGCTTAAATATATTAGAAGTCCAACGATTGATTCGTTTTATGCCAAAAGTAGTGATTTGTGTAGTTCCGGGATGGGCTGTTGGTGGAGGACACAGTTTGCATGTAGTTTGTGATTTAACATTGGCTTCAAAAGAGCATGCTATTTTTAAACAAACAGATGCAGATGTTACCTCTTTTGATGGTGGTTATGGATCTGCCTATTTAGCAAAAATGGTGGGTCAGAAAAAAGCACGTGAAATTTTCTTTTTAGGACGTAATTATTCTGCGCAAGAAGCTTTTGATATGGGAATGGTAAATGCTGTGGTTCCTCATGACAAATTAGAGGATACCGCTTTTGAATGGGCTCAAGAAATTTTAGAAAAATCGCCAATGTCCATAAAGATGTTGAAGTTTGCAATGAATTTAACAGATGATGGAATGGTAGGGCAGCAAGTATTTGCTGGAGAAGCAACTCGGTTGGCCTATATGACAGATGAAGCAAAAGAAGGACGTGATGCGTTTTTAGAAAAACGAAAACCTAATTTCCCAAAAGTTTGGATTCCATAATCAATTATAAATGAATAATTACGAATTATGAATAACTCATAATTGAAAATTCGTAATTCATAATTAACTTAGAATGAAAATAATTTGTATCGGGCGTAATTATGCCAAACATATAGAAGAATTGACAAATGAAAGGCCAGAAAATCCTGTTGTTTTTTTAAAGCCAGATTCGGCAATATTACCAAGAAAAAACCCGTTTTTTATTCCAACATTTTCTAATGATGTGCATTATGAAGTAGAGGTATTGGTGAAAATCAATAAAGTAGGCAAGCATATCGAAACCAAGTTTGCACATAAATATTACGACGAGGTTGGATTGGGTATTGATCTTACGGCAAGAGATGTGCAACAACAATTAAAAGAAAAAGGATTGCCTTGGGAAAAAGCAAAAGCCTTTGATGGAAGTGCTGTTATAGGTGAATTTTATCCCAAAGAGGAATTTGATTTAGAGAACTTAAAATTTCAACTCTTAAAAAATGACCAAGTTGTTCAAGATGGAAATACCAATGCGATGTTGTGGAAAACAGACGAACTGATTTCATATGTTTCTCAGTATTTTACCTTAAAAAAAGGAGATATTATTTTTACAGGAACTCCAGCAGGTGTTGGTCGCGTAGCTGTAAATGATGTGCTCACTGGAACCATTGATGGCTAGCAAGCGTTTCAGATTAAAGTGAAGTAGCATAAATTAGTTACAAAGTTACAAAGTGGCAAAGTAAAAACATAATTTATAGAATAA
>JAESTN010000258.1 GCA_016763595.1 Flavobacteriaceae bacterium
AGGGAACATCCATTTTACCAAAACCAAATAGACTAGAGCTACCATAACAATAGAAAAAGGAAGTCCAAAAC
The DNA here is from genome assembly GCA_016763595.1 of Flavobacteriaceae bacterium. Classification (GTDB taxonomy): domain Bacteria; phylum Bacteroidota; class Bacteroidia; order Flavobacteriales; family Flavobacteriaceae; genus Polaribacter. The sequence continues at coordinate 72 of JAESTN010000258.1, forward strand.
TCATCCAAGTTAAAAATGAGATTTCAATATTGTATTCGTTTTCTAATAAGCCTATCAAAACCGAATTTGGCGGTGTTCCAATCACGGTTGCTATTCCTCCAGCATTCGCAGAAAAAGCAATTCCCAACATAATGCTCAATGCAAAATTTTGGTCTCCTTTTGTAAAACCATCTGCATCTTCAATTAGTAATTTAATCACGGAGATGGCGATTGGCAACATGACCACAGTAGAGGCAGTGTTACTAATCCACATACTCATAAATGCAGTCGCAATCATAAAACCAAGAATTACTTTATTTGGTGTGGTTCCTGTATATTTTATAATGGTTAATGCAATTCTTTTGTGAAGATTTACTTTTTCCAATGCCAATGCTAATACAAACCCTCCAAAAAATAAAAAAATAATCGGACTCCCATAATTGGCACCAACATCTGCAATTGGCATCACTTTTAATAGCGGAAAAAGAATTAATGGTAACAATGCCGTTACCGCAATATTTACAGTTTCTGTAATCCACCAAACTACCATCCATAGCGCCACAGCAATTACAGGGTCTCCTTTTTCTGAAACTAAAAAGAAAGGTAGATTTATGATAATTAAAAACAAAATCGGTCCGATAAGTAAACCTAGTTTTTTAGATAACTGCATTTGATATGATTAATTTTTCTGCAAAATAAGAAAAAGTATGCGCACAGAAACATCTTGTTTTAAAATAGGTGAAAAACCAATAATATGCTTATTTTTAACTTCATCTTTTTCACCTTTTTATGCCTAAATATTTCAACAAAGCCCTTGTGCATCTTAAAGAAGAATTTCCATTTACAATGGTCTTTAAAAATGAACTTATCTCATTTTTAAAATCGAGTGGTATTTTAATGCTTCTATTTTATGTCATAGGATTTTTTAATAAAGAGCAAAGTCTATTGTATTACTTCTCTGGGTTTTTCCTAACACTTTTTGTGACTTTTATATTTAATTATCTTTTAAACTCAAAAATAATTTCTGCCTTTGTTTCTGATGGAAAATGGAACCTATGGAAAGAAATAACAAGGCGTTTATTCTTTTTAATCATCTACATTTTTAATGCTATAGTATACATAGATTATAGCTTGAATATCAATTTTTCTAAAGTTGATTTCTCTCAGTTTTTAACCATCAGTTTTATTATTGGATCTATTCCAATAGTAATAAGAATAGTTATGACTAAAAACAAGCTCTTAAAATCTTCTTTGATAAAGGCTGAATTATTGCATAAAAAAATCAGGTTGCATCAGTTAGAAAACACCCCTTCAAAAGAAGAACTTGTCATTAAATCAAACATTATTAATGAGGTTTTTAAAATTGATTTAAATGATCTGTTGTATATACAATCCAATCAGAATTATATTTCAATCTATTATTTAAATGATCACAGAATAAAAAGTCATTTATTACGGATTTCTTTGGTAAACGCCTTAAAACAAATAACCTCAGAGAATATAATTCAATGTCATCGTTCTTATCTTGTTCATCTAAATAGTATTGAAAAAATCACTGGAAACGCTCAAGGATTAAAACTACAGCTACCCCAAAATATTGTTGTGCCCGTTTCCAGATCATTTGTAAAAGAATTCAAAGCAACATTAGTTGATTAAGTTTGATATTTTAATCTTGTATCGTTTTATTGCTCCAAAAGTTTCAATCATTTTAATGGTTTCTCTTGTTGTTTTATCAATCCAATACGTTGCAGAACTATTTGCTGCATGTTGAATCTTCAGCAGCCAACAGTCAACAAAATTCTCATTGGAAACTTTTATTTTCTCTTCTCCAATAACGCTGTAGGTGTAATAATTTGGCTTCATGGTTTTACTTCCTGGATGGTAAAAATTTATTTTAAAAGCTGTATTTAGTTTATATGGAAGTAATTGGTAAGTTTCTAAATCTAGTTCCCAATTCAACGTATTGCTTTTGTTGGTTATCTGAAACCCTTTTTTAGTATTATTCTGTACAGAATCTGTTCCTATAATTTTATCTTTTAGAAAGGTATATGCTTCAATAGCTCCTTTTCCATTTTTGGAATAATGATATATTGGTTGAAAATTTTTCCTTTTATTTATGGATTTAATAGTTCTAGTTTTGGTGGCTTCTTGATTCTTCCATAGTTGGTCAACTACAATTACTTTTTCGTTATTGAATGTTGAAAAAGAAACAGTTCGTTCCCAAATAGAAACATCTAAGACTGCGCCGTCAGGCTTTTCTATATATACCAAATAGGTGTTTCTCTTAGGCTTTATTTTCTCCAGTATCAAGTTCTTTGAGTTGATTGTAATTGTGTCAATTTGTGCAAACCCTTTTAGGCTTATTGCTACTAATAGCAGGGTTAAAACTATCTTTTTACTTTTCATTTTAAGGTGTGATTTTATGTGTTAAAAATGTTTATAGCACTTTTCTTAAGCACTAAACTGTTTGCAATTTTATCACTAATCCTCTTTGTAAAAAGCAAATTTTTAACCGTTGTTACCAACGGCATCAGTTTTGACACGAATGGCATTGTTCACACAATACAAGAAGTAATCAATCGGTAATTCATTTGTATAACCCCTTAAAAAACACAAAATTTCAAAGGGAAAACCTCCTCAATATTTATTGGGTTACGCCGGCAATTAATTTGTCCCAATCAAATGCTGGCCCAAAATCCCATTTACCAGAATCACGATAATTTATGTGTGAAACAACTCCTTTAAAGTTAGGGGTTTCTTTTGATGTACCAGTTTCAAAACGTTTATTAACATCTAAAAAAGTTCGAGGTATATTATACTGGCTGGTTAAATATCGTATTAGCACAATTAAACTTTCATATTGTGCTTCCGTTAAAGTTGCATAATATTCTTGACCTCTAAAAGGGGCATCTAATTTAATATATGACGCTGTATCGTTGAGACTACAATAAATATCCACATCACTATATGAGGTAGCCAAGTTATCTC
>JAESTN010000259.1 GCA_016763595.1 Flavobacteriaceae bacterium
ACTTGAATAGAATATTGCTTAAAATGCGCAAAAAACAAATATTCATTATTAGCTGTTTTAATAATGACAGTATTTCCAGAAGGAAAAGTGTCATCCATTTCTCCAATATTATTATCTTTCACCCCATCAACAACCAAAACAACCTCTCCGTCGCAAGGTGCTATTAATTCTTTTCCAAAGGCATAATAATCAGTGTTCGTTTGTCCAGTTGTTTTATATGAATGCCCTTTTTGATTATGAATCACCAGGTCAAAAGCATTTTTTTGAGTTTCATCTATTACATGAAAATTCAATTCTTTTGTATCGCCACCCCATAGTACGGTCCATTCTTCTTTAAAGGGAAGTATAAGTTTGCTAAGATTACGCTTAATTTTGGGTGCGGTATCATTCTTAAAAGGGGTTATTGCAAATCCATTAATATTTAAATCAACATCTACAGAAATATTAAGCGTTAGCACTGCACGATCAAAACTTGTTTTATATACTGCAACACTTTCTTTTTTGTAGTTAATGAATTCTCTTTTGTTTATTTTTCCTGCTTTTGATTTCAAATCGGTCAAGAAAATAGTTAATTTACGTAGCGGAACTGCAGCCTTGAAATTGTCCGAAAATGATAAAAAAATTGCATTATAATTGCTCGCATTATAATTCTTTTCAAAAGAATCAGTAAGTGTCTTGTAGGTCGTTTTTTCGGTTTGAGAAAATGCAATATGTGCTATAAAAAAGAATAGACTAATGGATAAAATTTTCTTCTTAGGGGTTTTAGAATCTGCTAATCTTTTTACGAAGTTGTCTAAAATCATTTTGAATGTATTTATTGTTCTCGACAAAAGTATAAGGCATCTCTAAAAATTGTAACGTCAAGTTAACGTCGTCTTTACGTCAACTGGCTGCAACCTGTATCTTTAGGGTGTAAAAAGTATCTTTAGATAAAAAAAGAGGAGGGCTATACTGTGTTTTTCACCACAGTACGTTGTTGGCAGTAGTTGTTTTCCCATTTCGTTTATTTCTTCAAGTAGGCCGGCTTAAATCAAAATTCGAATTTATTCAGAAAGATTAAGTTGCCATGAAATACCATATTTATCTGCACACCAACCAAATTTTTTACCAAAGCCGTAATCCCCTGAATCGTAGTTGTCAAGAGGAACCATAATCTGTCCCCCATTTGAAGAAAGTTTTTCGAATAAATTTTGTATTTCATCTTCAGAGTTACATTCAACGAACAGAGATACTCCTGGCGTAAATGACCAAGCGTGATTAAAATTACTTTCGGAAACCATGTAATCAGTACCATTTAATGTAAATACTCCATATTTGATAAGCTTCGGTGTTCCTCCAGCCTCTCCTTTTGAGTATTTTAGTATACTTTTAATTTCCGAATTCGGAAAGATAGAAGTGTAAAAATGTATCGCTTCTTCAGCCTTTCCGCATTGATCACCTACAAATGTTAGAAATGATGTTATTTTCATTTTTTTTGAAATTTGAGTTCAAGCCCAAAATTATCAATTATATAATTAACGAGCTTCTCGAAAGTTGCTGTTATTAATTAATGGCATAATTGGTACTTGTTAAGCTATTTTTTATGTACTGTTATTCTAGTAGTACTGCCAACCTGTTTCTTTAGTGTATCGTAAATCTCTTTAGATAAAAAAAAGAGGGGGCTATACTGCGTTTTTCACCACAATACGTTGTTGTGAGTGGTTTTTATTGAGTATTATTTAATTCGTCAATCCTCTTATTTATAGCGTTAATTTTAGCTTTTTGTTCTTCGGTTCGGATTTCAGTTTTTTCAAAAATATGTCCGTCAGACCAAATTAGCTTTGCTTTTATCGCTTCTTTTTTCAATTGGCGATGAAACTTTTCATCTATTTTTTCAAAAGCCCATATTCTCCATTTGGCAATAAATAATGACCAAATTATCCAACCTGAAATAAATGAAATTACAATTCCAATTATAAGTATTGGTTTGGAGATAAAATCAATTTCATATAGGTAATATGAAAGCCCCATAAGTCCAAACATTACAAGCATTCCTGGAAAAGTAATGAAAATTTGCCCTTTATTTAAAACGTTATTGAATTCTATTTCTTCTTCTCTTTTCATGTATCATATTGGTTTTGATAAGTGCACATGTGTTTGTGTACTTCTTTTTAGTTTTCTGCTATTTTTTTAGTCGATATAAAAAATATCACCTCTCTAATAAATAAACAATCAGATTTTGTTCTTTCCGATTCAAGGCCGTCATATAAGTTTTTTTCACTTAATTCTTCTTCTGAAACAACTTTGTTTGCTAGTAATAGTCGTGATAAGGATTGAAGAGTAGGCACTAAAGAAATGTTATTATTAGGTGACTGTATTATAGCTTCTGATTTTATGTTTTGAATTGTAAGGGAATTATGAGAGAAAATACTCCAAAGTTCTTTTCCAATATGGATATTCCCTCCATTTTTTTTAACTAACTCCCAAATCCATTGATTTGCCTTGAAGTGTAAAGGCATTTTATCTTTGTTAATTATTGAAGTCGAATCATGTTCTTGAAACCCCATTATACCATCAGACTTTAATAATGAAGAAAGCTGGCTTATAGCACCCTTTGGGTCCGGTAGATACATTAATACTCTTCTGCCTACAATTGCGTCAAATTCACCTTCCTTATTCGAATATTTAAAGATATCTGTACATACATACTCAACGTTTTTAAAGTTATTTGATTGGGTTTTTTGGGAGGCTAAATTTATAGCCTTTTGATTTGGGTCAACACCTATTACCTTTCCATTTGCACCAACTATTTCAGATAATATCTCTGTTGTTACGCCTCCGCCGCAACCTACATCAAGTACAGTCATTCCGTCAGAAATCCCTATTTTAATAAAGAAATCTCTTGTTAGTTCATTCATATTACTTTTCGTTTAATTTTGTTGTACCCAACGTGTTTTGTGTATAGTTAGTTGCGGTTAAAAATTTTAAACAACCATTTTGGCGAACCGGACCTCAACTGTGCTGAGCCAAAATTCTCCGAGTGTTTTAAAATTGATGTACCGAAAATGAAGCAATTTATTATACACGGTTATCAAACGTATATTGAGTTAGCATCAAAATTATGTTTGCTAAATTTATTGTTACTTCTTAAAATATGTCATTTTTAACTTGCTGATAATTTCAGTGCTTACCCAATAAAGATTTGATAATCCGCCTTCTTCGTTATATCGGCTAAAAAATAAATATTTACCATCTGGAGTGACACTCGGAACTGCTTCACCAAAGTTAGAATTTACTGTACTTCCAAGGTTAATTGGTTTTGACCATGTTTCATCTTTTTCCTTAAAATAAACATAAATATCGCTACCTCTTTTTTTATCTTCTTTGTTTTGAGCTTGTACCAATAAATAATCTTGAGATGAGGAAATAAAAGCGTGAGATCCAATTTCAACTTCAACCTCCTGCACTTCGGGAAATCCACCATTTTTACTGGATGAAAAATACATTTTTCGTTTTGAAATGTTGTCATAAAAAACGTCGCCGTTTTTCGCTTGAGTCAAATACATCACATTATCGTCATTTATAGGTGAATCAAGTTTTATTGCGTTGCTCCACCCGTTGCCCAAACGATCTACATACCATATTTCCTCATCCTTGTAGCCAGAACTATACCCAGTAAAATAAATCCGTTGACCGTCAGCCTGGAAGAATGGTTCCATTTCTGCATCTTTTTGTCCTTTGGTAAAATTCACTTTTTGAATCGGTTTCCATTTTTTATCTTCGAGTTTTGAAAAATAGATATCAGCAGTTTCACCTTTTTTATTTGCTGAAAAATACATTTCATCTAAATCAGGGGAAAACGATATACCGTAGTCATATCTTCCATTGATTGAAACAATACCAGGAGCAAAAATTTCAGCAGTTAAACCTGGTTGCTTCTGTCCAAAATAAGGGCTTTCAATAGTTGGCGAATCACTGTCTTTCGTGTTCTGTTTTTTAGGATTACAGGCACTTAAAAGCACGCAGAATACAAGCACTAAAATAAAATCCACTTTTTTCATTGTTCAAACTTTTTAATTGTTAGTCGTATAATAATAAATGCATAGCTACAATTATTCACAGTATATTCTTGTTAAGAAAATACTAAAAACAGTATCCTCTATTTTTGTTAATATGTTTGGTAACGTGTTTGTGTATGAATAGTAAGGGATTAAAATGCACTTACTTATCGGATTTAGCACTTAGCAAAATTTAACAATTATACCATTATTTTCTTTTAACCGTCAAATTTTAAATTTGGCAGACTTTGGGTTTGCCACTTAACCCTTATTATTTTTATACTTTGATAGCTGTTGTTTTTTCTGTTTTCCAAGTTTTAATTGTTCCATCATAAGATGCACTTATTATAGATTTTCCATCTAAAAGTTCAATAGATTGCACAAAATTTTGATGTTGAAGTTCTGAAATTAGTTGTTCATCCAAACTCCAAATTTTAACTTTATTATCTTCTCCTCCAGTTGCAAATTGATTCCTATCGATAATCTTGATTGTTCTAATAATACCCAAATGCGCTTTGAATGTTTTAATATCTTCCTGTTGGTAATCTTTAGACAAAGTTCGAATGGAAATTTCGCCATTCAAATTTCCGCTAATTAGTTGTCTTTTTTGACTGTTATAGGCAAGACTAATAATTGAACAGTCTTCAAAAAAGGTATTTGTTGATTTTTCGGTTTTACAATCCCAAATTTTAATTGAACCATCTTCGGAACTTGAAGCAATAATTTCTTTATCTAATTCAATGACTTTCCAAACCCAATTATTGTGTTCTTTAAAAGTTTTTAAAACAGTTCCATTTAGGTTGGATATTTTGATTGTATTGTCACCACTACTTGAAGCAAAAGTATTATTGTCTAAACGACAAAGAGAAAGTACAATTGCAGAATGAATTTCTATTCTGTTTACTATTTTAAAATTTTCCCAGATTAGTATTTGACGGTCTCTTGAACCTGAAATAAAAACATCTCTACTTATTTTCTCAATGCACAAAATTGAATTTTGATGACCTTTCAAGGAGTGAATTTGTTTACCTGAAATATCCCAAGCTTTTATTTCTTTGTCTCTACCGGCACTAAGAAGTGTGTTATCGTCAATTTTTAATAGTGACCAGATATAACCCAAATGACCAGTAAAAGGCGCTTTGCTTTTTGTCTTTGCTTTTTTTGAATATAGAATATCACTTCTTAATACAAATTTCTCACCTTGTGTTAAGACTTCTCCTTCGTGCCAGACATTATGGTCAAAAACAATAAGGTCGCCTTGTTTAGGAATGTACGAAGCCCAAATTTCATCTGTATCTTTTGTTTTAAAAAACAAAGTTCTCCCACCTTTAAACTCAGTTGCACAATTCAAATAAATCATAAATGTCAACTTGGATTGTGTTGTGTCATTTCGATAATGAACCCCATCAAGATGTCTATGGAAATATTGGTTAGTAGAATATTTGCAAAATCTAAATCTATTATTCAATTCTTTTAAATGCCAAACCCCATTTTCGGCTTGAATATCTGAGTTTATATTGATTTTTTCAGGGAGATATGGTTTTACCTTTTCAAAAAAATGGTTAGCTAAATCATCATTATCCGTAACAAATCTTTCGTTGTTCCTGTAATAAGTTGGGTAATTTGAATTGGCGTTCTTAAATGAGTTTTTAATTTTAGTATTTAATAGTTTCTCACACTCAATTTTAGAAAAAAGGGCGGGAATTACAAAACAAGTAGAGTTTGTATCTGGCAGAATATTTTGTATTTCAATTTTAGTTGTTATCAAAGCGATTCTATTTCCTGCTGTAAGTTCCGTTTGGCTTGTATTTCAAACTTGTTGTAAAAAAAGTCCGTTTTGAATATTCTGTCCATTGATAAAAAATGATTTAATACTTTTTTACGTCCAGGATTGTAAACTAAGGAGGGATAAATGGAATATTCCTTTCTAACATTTTTGTAGTAAAGTGAATATGTTTCCCAACTTTGTCCTAATATAGAAAGGTCAGCATCTGTAAAATAGTTTGTGTCGCTGTCGGTTGATTCAATGTGTGATTTGGTCGCTAAAATTTGTTTTTTGCATAGTTCTATTTTCTCCTTAGAAACGGAGGTCTGCTTCATGCGTTTTTCGGCAAGTTTAGCACTTTTTTCTTCGTTGTCTGATTTTATAGAATTGTAAATTATGTCGTGGTAAAAGAGTGTGAATAAAATGGTTTCCCAGTTTTGTATTTCTCCCTTCACATCAGTCAATTGAGAAAATAAATTGTCAAGGTGTTGTAAAGTATGATAATGTCTTTTTTTGCTTGAATAGTTTTTCTCGATTTCAGTCCATAGTTCATTTTTCAGACGGTCATTGTCAGTATATTTTTTCAGAAGTTCTATGAATGTTTCTTTTAGCACGATTGTCTTTTTAAATAACAGCTAACTAGTAATATAATTACGTTTTATACCGTTATCCCGGTTTTCCTACGAGATAACACTAGTTTTATTTATGGGATTTCAATTTTAGCTAAAGATACTAAAAAAGCCTCCCAAAATGGAAGGCTTCTTATTATACATAGTGTATGTGTTACTTTTCTGTAGCTTTATCAACCACAATTCTCTTTTCACGATTTGCCAATTCCCAAGCAGTATGGAAAACCAAACGAGATCTGTTCTCTAACAAGTCGTAGTTAATTTTATCTGGAGTATCAGATGCTTGGTGATAGTCAGCATGCGTTCCATTAAAATAGAATATAATTGGAATGTTGTTTTTTGCAAAGTTATAATGATCAGAACGGTAGTAAAAACGGTTTCTGTCGTTTTCATCATTAAATGTATAATCTAATTCGATATTTGTAAATTCTTTGTTTACAGCTTCAGAAATTTCATGTAATTCAGTACTTAATTTATCTGCACCAATTAAGTAAATATAATTACGATCTCCTGTACGTTTTGGGTCAATTCTACCCACCATATCAATGTTTAAGTTCG
>JAESTN010000260.1 GCA_016763595.1 Flavobacteriaceae bacterium
AGTGTTACTCAGATTGCTCCTAAAGGATTTGGAAGCATGATGAATAAATATAGAAATATTTTAGTTGTTCAAACCTCAACGAAAGAATCATTTAGAGTAAAAAATGATTATTATGCAAAACCCCAAACAATTGTATACGTTAACGCTAAAGACAAAGAAGGTTTAAATGCACTATTAAAAAAACATAAAAAAGAAATTGTAAAAATATTTAGAGACTCAGATATCAAACATGTTCAAGGAAGGTTTATGAAAACCAAAGTAGATAATGGTACATATAAGACATTAACGGAACTGGGTATTTCTCTTACAATTCCAAAAAGTTTTAGAACAGTAGATGATACAGGAGAGTTTTTATGGTTGAGGCATTATTTGCAGAGCGGTATTGCAAAAGGTGATGGAACTAACAATATTTTAGTGTATACCATGCCTTTAACAGAAGAGTTTGATTTAGATGTTAACAATAACGTTATTATACATAGTAATATAATAGGAAAGAAATACATACCTGGTACTAGAGAAGGGATGTATATGATAACAGAAGCTGCATTTACGCCACAAACAAGAGAAACAACTGTTGATAATAAACAAGCGTTTGAAACTCGTGGAAAATGGGAAGTAAAAGATAATTTTATGGCTGGGCCGTTTTTAAATTATAACATTATTGATAAAAAAAATAACAGAATTGTCGTTGTAGAAGGTTTTACATATGCTCCATCTGTAAACAAAAGAGATTTCATTTTTGAATTGGAAGCGATTGCCAAATCAATAGTAATTAAATAATAATATCAGCTAATTTTTGAAAGCCAGAAACAAATTGTTTCTGGCTTTCTTTGTTTTAACAACTTAGAAGTCAAAAAGTTATTTCATATATTTGAGAGAACCAAAACAAAATATTATGATAGAATTTAATTTAGTGACAACAGCAGTAGCAGCAATTATACCTCTAGTAATGGGCTTTCTTTGGTATGGACCAATGCTATTTAAGAAGGCTTGGATGAAAGAAGTTGGGTTTAATGACGACTCGATGAAAGGAGCCAATATGGCTTTAATCTTTGGGTTAAGTTATGTACTTAGTTTTTTAATGGCTTTTATTTTGCAAACAGTTGTGATACATCAATTTGGTGTGCAATCTGTGTTGTTTGGTGAGCCAGGTTTTGCAGAAAGTACTGGTGAAGCATTTACCTACTTTCAAGATTTTATGACTACCTACGGAGATCGTTTTAGGTCCTTTGGACATGGAGCTTTACATGGTACAATGGTTGGCTTATTTATAGCATTACCAATAATGGGAACCAATGCAATGTTTGAAAGAAAAAGCTTTAAATATGTATTAATTAATGTTGGATATTGGACAATAACGCTGGCGTTAATGGGCGGAATATTATGTCAGACGGCATTTTAATTTAGGTGAAAAATAAAAAGAAAAGACCGCAATTTTGCGGTCTTTTTTATGATTTAAAACGAACTAAAATTAATTTTTCTTAGCCCAATTATCTCTTAATCCAACGGTTTTATTGAATACCAAATTTTCTGATGTAGTATCGGGATCAACATTAAAGTACCCTAAACGTTGAAACTGAAATTGCTCTCCAATTTTAGCAGATTGCAAACTCGGTTCTACAAAAGCAGTAATTTTTTCTAAAGAATTAGGGTTGATAAACTCCATAAAATCTTTGTCCTTATGTCCATCTGGAGCTTCATCTAAAAACAAACGATCATAAGCTCTAACCTCTGCTTTTACTGCATGTTTTACAGAAACCCAATGCAATGTACCTTTTACTTTACGCATACTCTCTTCGGTTCCACTACCCGATTTAGTCAATGGGTCATAGGTACAGTGAATTACCGTAATTTCACCATTCTCATCTTTTTCACAACTAGTAGCAGTAATAAAATAGGCGCTCTTTAAACGAACTTCTTTTCCTAATTTTAAGCGAAAGAATTTTTTATTTGCCTCTTCTCTAAAATCCTCACGTTCTATATAGATTTCTCTAGAAAAAGGAACTTCTCTAGATCCAGCATTTTCGTCTTCAGGGTTATTTTCTGCAATCAAAATTTCTTCTTCTCCTTCAGGATAATTATCAATAATGATTTTCACAGGGTCTAAAACTCCCATTACTCTATTGGCCGTTTTGTTTAAGTCCTCTCTAAGTTTAAATTCTAATAAAGAAACGTCAATAATATTTTCTCTTTTAGAAACACCTACGGTTTCTATAAAATTTCTGATGGAAGCAGGTGTATATCCACGCCTTCTTAAACCAGATATTGTTGGCATTCTTGGATCATCCCAACCATTTACAACACCTTCTTCTACAAGCTTTAATAACTTTCGCTTACTCATAATAGTATAGCTTAAGTTTAACCTAGAAAATTCACGTTGTTTTGGTGGATTTGGATATTCTGATTTACTATATTCAAACACATTATCTCTAAACCAATTGTATAAATCTCTATGAGGTTTAAACTCTAAAGAACATAATGAGTGTGATATTTGTTCTAAATAATCACTTTCTCCATGTGTCCAATCGTACATAGGGTAAATGCACCAATCATCTCCAGTTCTATGATGTGTTTTCTTTAATATGCGATACATTAAAGGATCTCTTAATAACATATTTGGAGAAGCCATGTCAATTTTTGCACGTAAAACATGAGAACCTTCATCAAATTCACCATTCTTCATTTTGGCAAACAATGCTACATTCTCTTCTATGCTTCTATCTCTATTTGGGCTATTGGTACCAACTTGAGTTGGAGTTCCTTTTTGAACTCTCATTTCTTCTGAAGATTGGGTATCTACATAGGCTTTACCGTCTTTAATCAAAAGGACAGCCCAATCATATAATTGTTGAAAATAATCTGATGAATACACTTCATTTTCCCACTGATACCCTAACCAAGTAACATCTTTTTTAATAGCATCTACATACTCTTGCTCTTCTTTTGCAGGGTTTGTATCATCAAAACGAAGGTTTACTGGCGCATTGTATTTCTGTCCCAAACCAAAGCTAATTCCAATTGCTTTTGTATGACCAATATGTAAATATCCATTTGGTTCTGGTGGAAAACGAAAACGCAAATTTTCTTTTGGCATTCCATTCGCCAAATCTTCTTCAATAATTTGCTCTAAAAAATTAAGTGCTTTTTTTTCTTCTGACATGTTCTTTTCTAAATAAATATCTAGCAAAATTAAGCAAAATATAAAGCCCATAAAATTATTGATGTAACAAAAGCATTAATATTCCTTCTTATAGATAAGAATTACTAAAAAAACACATCTAAAATGAACGACACACCATTAAATTACACCTGTCCAAAATGTAGTAATAGAACCTATGATATTGGACAGCTAAGAGCAACTGGAGGAACTTTATCTAAAATATTTGATGTTCAAAATCAAAAATACACAAGTGTTACTTGCGGACGTTGTAGGTATACAGAGTTTTATAAAGCAGATACAAGTGCTTTAAGCAATATTTTTGACTTTTTTACCGGGTAATTTAATGCATATAGCTACCATCTGGTAAAATAGTAGGGAACTTGTAAATTGGGTTTGTTAATAAACCATACGCTTCTATATCTGTTGTTTGCACTTTAGTTTTGGTGTTTAATTTCCATTCATTAGAAATTTCATTTATCCTATTTTCTTGAGCACCTAAAATTGAACTCATTGTCCAATGGATATATTCTCCTGCTTGGCAATCATAATTACAT
>JAESTN010000261.1 GCA_016763595.1 Flavobacteriaceae bacterium
GCGTCTGCGAGACATATAACAGCGGTGATCCCTTATTTTGGTTGGGCGCGTCAAGACAGAAAAGACAAGCCAAGAGTTGCCATCGGAGCAAAATTAGTAGCGAAGCTATTAGAAGAGGCTGGTGCAACTAGAATTATGACCATGGATTTACATGCAGATCAAATTCAAGGGTTCTTTGAAAGACCTGTAGATCATATGTTTGCCTCTACCATCTTTTTACCACATGTAAAAGAGTTAGGGTTAGATAATTTGACCATTGCATCACCAGATATGGGAGGTTCTAAAAGAGCATATGCCTATTCTAAATATTTAGGTTGTGATGTTGTAATCTGTTATAAGCAACGTAAAAAAGCCAATGTAATTTCTCATATGGAATTGATTGGAGATGTTAAAGGAAAGAATGTGATTTTAGTAGATGATATGATTGATACTGGAGGAACATTAACCAAAGCAGCAGATTTAATGATGGAAAGAGGCGCAATAAGTGTACGTGCAATTTGTACACATCCAATCCTTTCTGGTGAAGCTGTTGATCGTATAGAAAAGTCGAGTTTAATAGAGTTAATTGTGTCTGATACAATTCCTTTAAAAAGAGAAAGTTCTAAGATAAAAGTTGTATCTTGCGCCCCTTTATTCGCTGATATTATGCATAAAGTTCAGAGCAATACATCTATCAGTGATAAATTTTTAATGTAAATAATTATAATAAATAAATAGAAGTAATGAAATCAATTACAATCAAAGGATCTCAAAGAGAAAGCGTAGGTAAAGTAGCAACTAAAGCCTTACGTAATGCTGGTCAGGTTCCTTGCGTTATATACGGAGGAGACAAGCAAGTGCATTTTTCAGCAGAAGAATTAGCATTCAGAAAATTAGTATACACTCCAAACGTTTATACTGCAACGATTGAATTAGGAGACGAAAAGTTTGCTGCAATTTTACAAGATATTCAGTTTCACCCAGTAACTGATAAAATCTTACACGTAGATTTTTATCAATTATTCGAAGACAAAGAAATTTCTATGAACATCCCAGTTAAATTAACAGGATCTTCTAAAGGAGTTATGATTGGTGGTGCTTTACGTCACAACATGCGTAAATTAAGAGTAAAAGCTTTACCATCTAATTTACCAGATCTTATCGAAGCTGATATTACAGAATTAGAAATTGGAGATAAATTAGTAGTTGGAACATTGAAAAATGACAACTATGCAATTTTACATTCTGATACTACGGTTGTTGCACAAGTGAGAATGTCTCGTAATGCAACTAAAGAAGAAGATGGAGAAGGAGAAACAGAAGAAGTAGCTGCTGCAGAATAAGTAGAAAATATATAATACTAAAAAGCACCACTTAATTGTGGTGCTTTTTTTATTTTTGTCAAGTATGAAAAAATATTTAATTGTTGGACTGGGAAATATTGGACCTAAATATGATAACACGCGTCATAACATTGGTTTTAAAATAGTAGATGCCTTGGCAAAAGAACATGCTGCTACATTTGAAACAGATAAGCTAGGAGCTATTGCTAGTTTTCGTTTTAAGGGAAGAACTTTTATATTGCTTAAGCCAAGCACTTATATGAATTTAAGTGGTAAGTCGGTCAAGTATTGGATGGATAAAGAGAAGATCGCTATAGAAAACACCTTAATTGTTACGGATGATTTAAATATAGATTTTGGAATGATTCGTTTAAAAGGAAAAGGAAGTGCCGGTGGACATAATGGACTGAAAGACATTCAAGAGAAATTAAACACAACTACCTATCCAAGATTTCGATTTGGTGTGGGTGCTGAATACTCAAAAGGGCGCCAGGTAGATTTTGTATTGAATGAATGGAGTAAAGAAGAAACAAGTGTGCTGATTGAAAGAATCCCCTTTTCGTGTAATCTAATTACTTCTTTTGGTACTGCTGGAATGGCAAATACCATGAATTCTTATAATGGGAAGTAGCTTTTAATTACGAATTACAAATTACGATTGAAGATGGTAATGTGTACTGTTTTTAATAGTGTTGTTACCTTTTTTTGTTGCTAATTATCATTTAATGATACACCAAAACTTTTCTCTTTCTTCTAGAAGCGAAGTGATCTTCAGTCTTTTTAAATTAATTATCGCTAGCAAACCATTCTGCAAAAGAAGTTTCTGTTTCTTGTAAACGCAATGAAAATAAGTCGATATTTTCTGGCAATCTACTTTTAATTTTTGCAGCAAAATCAATCACCATCATCTCACTTGTTGGCTGATAATCTACCAAAATAACATGATGATCTCTTTTCTTTAGTTCTTTTGCTAATTCTATATGAGGTGTATTTTGATTAAAGACCGTTGCATGGTCAAAAACATCTACAATTTCTTCTTTTACAATCTTTTTTAAGTCAGAAAAGTCAATGACCATTCCGTATTTAACTTGAGAGCTGTCTGTAATAGGTTGCCCAATTACGGTCACAGAAAGTTTGTAGCTATGTCCATGAACATTTTTGCATTTTCCGTCATAACCATACAATGCATGGCCAGTTTCAAAATTGAATTGCTTTGTGATTCTTATGGTACTCATGCTATTTTCTTTTGTTTCTGTTGGCTTTAAACTTATTGTAAAAGTACATCATTACAAGTGCAACTGCTAATCCTAAAAATAAATAATCTACTCCCATGTTGTTTTTGATTTCGTATAACTGCGTTATTTCTTAAATTTTGATAAGGCTTTTTTTGTGAATTCTGACAATACCAATTTCCCTGAAACTTCTGCTCTTTCGAGTAATAAGCTATCCCAGTTTTCGGTCCCTTTCCACAATGTTTTTTTTAATTCTGCTAGTGCCTCTGGATTGTAGGAAGCCAATTTCTCTGCTAAATTTTGAGTCTCTTTTTTCAACTCTTCTTGCGTCTCAAAAACGGATGCAAATAACCCTTTTTCTTTAGCCCAGTAGGCATTTTTCCATGTTGTTGCTGCCAACGTTAACTCAGCCAATCCCGCAACACCAATTTTACGTTCAACGGCGGGAGCAATTACAAAAGGTCCAATACCAATTGTTAATTCAGATAATTTTATAGAAGCAGCTTCAGTAGCCAATACATAATCACAAGCAGCAGCTAAACCAACGCCTCCACCAACCGTTTTTCCTTGTACAGATCCAATAATCAATTTAGAACAGGTTCTCATTGCATTGATTACATTGGCAAACCCAGAAAAGAATTTCTTTCCGTCTTCTAAATTATCTATCGCA
>JAESTN010000262.1 GCA_016763595.1 Flavobacteriaceae bacterium
GAAGGAAATGCGCACTTTATCCAGTTGCTTAGAGATCAAAAAGTTGGAGACACCAATGAAATTGTAATCTATTATGAAGGAATACCTAAAGAAGCAATTAATGCGCCTTGGGATGGTGGTTTTTCGTGGAAGAAAGACAAAAACGGGAATCACTTCATCGCTACTTCTTGCCAAGGTTTGGGCGCAAGTGTCTGGTGGCCAACCAAAGACCATATGTATGACGAAGTTGAAAGCATGGATATTAGCGTGCGTGTACCTTCTCACTTAATGAATGTATCAAACGGAAAATTAAAGAAAATAGAGACACATACTGACAATACAACCACCTATCATTGGGGGGTTGTAAATCCAATAAACAATTATGGAATTAACGTAAATATTGGTGACTACACCCATTTCTCAGAAAAATTCCAAGGAGAAGATGGCGCCCTAGATTTAGATTATTATGTCTTAAAATACAACCTAGAAAAAGCGAAAGAACACTTTAAAGATGCACCAAAAATGTTGAAAGCTTTTGAGCATTGGTTTGGGAAATATCCATTTTACGAAGATGGTTTTAAATTGGTAGAAGTGCCGTATTTAGGCATGGAGCACCAGAGTTCTGTTACCTATGGGAATCAATACAAAAAAGGTTACTTAGGACGCGATTTATCTGGAACTGGATGGGGTTTAAAGTTTGATTTTATCATCATCCATGAAGCGGGTCACGAATGGTTTGCCAATAACATCACCTATAAAGACATGGCAGATATGTGGATTCATGAGAGCTTTACCAACTATTCTGAAAATCTATTTGTTGATTATTACTATGGTAAAAAAGCAGCTTCAGACTATGTAATCGGAACACGTAGAGGCATTAGAAACGACAAACCAATTATAGGGCCTTATCATGTAAATGCTTCCGGTTCTGGAGACATGTACAATAAAGGGGGCAATATGTTACACACCATTAGAACGATGATAAATAACGATGAAAAATGGAGAGCTGTTTTACGCGGATTAAACAAAACCTTTTATCATAAAACGGTTACAACTAAAGAAATTGAAGACTATATGAGTGAGAAAAGCGGCATCAATTTAGCAACTATTTTTAATCAATATTTAAGAGATGTTCGCATTCCTGAATTCACCTATAAGATTGAAAATAAGCAATTAAAATACCGTTGGACCAAAACCGTAAACGGATTTAACATGCCAATTAAAGTAAGCATCAATGGCAAAACAAGAACCTTAGAGCCAACATCATACTGGAAAACAGCAATATTAGAAAAGGAGAATGCAACCTTACAAGTAGATCGTAATTATTATGTTACTTCTAAAAAAATCTAATTATTATGAGGATTCATATTTCTAAAATAGCAGTACTTCTAGTATTCGTATCATTTCTTTCTTGTCAATCTAAAGAGGCCACAAAAAAGAAAAATAACCCGATTCAAAAAGAGGTAAAAACAACGGTAATTGAACCGACAAAAGCCATTGCATATGGCATCGATATTTCTAAATATCAAGGAAATGAAGTAGACTTGTTAAATAAAAAGAAAGACAGCCTTCGTTTTATCATCTGTAAAGCTACTGAAGGAATTACCTATACAGATCCAAAATTCCATCAAAATTGGCAATTGATTTCAGCCAAAAATTTTATCAAAGGCGCCTATCATTTTTACAGATGCCAAGACGATCCTAAAAAACAAGCTGCACATTATTTAAATACCATACAGACAATTAACAACACCGATTTACCTCCAATTGTAGATTTTGAACAAGGTGGAATAGACGCTTCACAATCTGTAAAACAGATTCAAGAGAACTTGCTTATTTTCTTAAAAGAAATTGAGCATAAACTACATCGAAAACCAATGATTTATACGGGTTTTTATGTAGCGAATCAATATTTAAACACCGCTGAGTTTTCACAATACCCTTTATGGATTGCAGACTATACCTCTCAAAAACAACCAATGATTCCAACTACCTGGAAAAATAAAAACTGGCGTTTTTGGCAACAAAACGACAGCTATAAATTTGATCACATCACGAACGATTTTGATCTTTTTAATGGGGACTTAGCGCAATTAAAGACATTCATTAAAAACAATTCTAATTAAGTTTAGGGATGCCCAAAACCAATACACTAAAAGAAATCGCAGGGGTGTTTTTTAAATTAGGAAGCATTGCTTTTGGTGGCCCAGCAGCACATATTGCTATGATGGATGATGAAATTGTTAAAAAAAGACAATGGCTTTCTCAGCAACATTTTTTAGATTTAATTGGTGCCACTAATTTAATTCCAGGTCCAAATTCCACAGAAATGACCATGCATTGTGGATACGAACGTGGCGGTTGGAAAGGCATGCTGGTTGCCGGAATCTCTTTTATTTTCCCTGCAGTTGTCATTACCATGCTCTTTGCTTGGATGTATGCCGAATATGGAAAACTACCAGAAGTAGCACCTTTTATTTACGGAATTAAACCCGCAGTAATTGCCATTATTATTTCTGCAGTGTACAGATTAGGAAAAAAAGCACTAAAAACAACAACCTTAGGAATATTAGGAGCTATCACTTTAACAGCCTGTGTTTTTGGATTCAATGAAATTATTGCCCTATTTAGTTGTGGATTTTTAGGTTTGATGGTGTTTTTTATCAAAAAACCAAGCACAAAATCGTTGAGCTTTGCACCATTTTTGTTGATCAACCTTAGCAGTTTAAAAACCTTTTTTATCTTTTTTAAAGTAGGTGCCTTATTATATGGAAGCGGGTATGTCTTGTTTGCTTTTTTAGATGCAGAATTGGTATCAACGGGATTACTAACGCGTCAAGAATTAATTGATGCCGTTGCTGTAGGTCAATTTACACCGGGGCCTGTATTGTCTACAGCCACCTTTATTGGCTGGCAGCTAAATGGTTTTTGGGGTGCTTTGGCAGCTACCATCGGAATCTTTTTACCTTCATTTTTATTTGTTTCTATTTTAAATCCATTAATGCCTCGCTTGCGAAAATCAAACACTATTGGAGCATTTTTAGATGCTGTAAACATAGGCGCTGTTGCCGTGATAATTGCGGTGTGTATAGACATGGGAAAAGACAGTATTGTAGACTGGAAAACCACAACCATCGCCATTCTTAGTCTTTTAGTTGTCTTTGGTTTTAAGAAATTGAATTCTGCATTTATTGTGTTGGGTGCTTCTCTAGTA
>JAESTN010000263.1 GCA_016763595.1 Flavobacteriaceae bacterium
ATTTTGCAACATTCCCTGTCGTTGCCGCATTAACTTTGTATGCTTTTTTAGGAATTGAAAGCGCAAGTATTCCTGCTGAGAATGTTGAGAATCCAGAGAAAATAATTCCAAAAGCAACCATGCTAGGAACAATAATATCTACATGTATTTATATTTTTGGAACCATTGTTTTATTTGGGATTTTGCCTGTAGACATACTACAAAATTCTGCAGCACCTTTTGCTGAAGCAGGAAAAATTATTGGAGGAGAGTATGCAGGGTATTTTGTTGCTGGCGGAGCTGCGATTTCTGGAATTGGAGCTTTAAATGGTTGGATTTTAATTGTTGCTCAAGTTCCTATGGCAGCAGCAAAAGACAAGATGTTTCCTCGGATATTTAAAAAAGAAAACAAAAACGGCGCACCCGTTTTAGGGTTGGTTGTTGGAAGTCTATTAAGTTCTTTTGTAATGCTTCTAAACTTTACTGATGGATTAGTAGAACAATTTACTTTTATTGTAAACCTAACGGTTCTAACATGTTTAGTTCCATATTTATTTGTTTCTGCAGCATATATAATTATTCTTATTGAACGAAAAGTTCATGTAAATAGTATCTTAAAAACCTTTACACTTGGGTTATTAGGGTTCATATATTCTGTTTGGGCAATTTATGGTTCAGGTCCAGATGTAGTCTTTTATGGATTTTTATTATTATTGTTTGGAATTCCGTTTTACGCATTGATGCAATGGAATAAATCTAAAAAAAAATGAACAAAACAACACAGCATTCAGAATATTTAAAATTAGTTTCAGTGTATATTAAACCTGCAAAAGAAGCATTTGAATCTGATAAATTATTAGAAAGTCAATGGTCAGCGTTAAACTATCTTTCGAAGCCAAATTTTAATTTGGCTCTTAATGAATATGAAAAATTCGAATCGATTTTTAAAGAAAATAATGTTGAGGTTTATCATTTTTCTTCTAACAAAAATGTAAAAATAGACTCTATTTATTGTAGAGATGCATCTATAGCTACAGACTTTGGTGTGATTATTTGCAATATGGGAAAAGAAGGTAGAATTAATGAGCCTAAAGCGCAATTATTAGCATATCAGAAACAAAACATGACCATTTTAGGAGTGATTGAGTCTCCAGGAACTTTAGAAGGGGGAGATGTTGCCTGGTTAGATGAAAAAACGTTGGCAGTTGGGCATACATATAGAACAAATGATGAAGGAATTAAACAATTAAAAAATTTATTAGAGCCAAAAGGAATACAAATATTAGTTGCTGACTTACCACATTATAAAGGGCAAGAAGATGTGTTTCATTTAATGTCAATATTAAGTCCGGTTGATAGAGATTTAGCAGTTGTATATTCGCCATTAATGCCAATAAAGTTCAGAAACGAGTTGTTAGAACGGGGTTTTAATTTGATAGAAGTTCCAAAAGAAGAATTTGATTCTATGGGCTGTAATGTACTTGCAATATCACCAAGAAATTGTGTGATGGTTGATGGAAATCCAAAAACAAAAAAACTACTAGAAACAGCCGGTTGTAAAGTAACTACATATGCTGGAAAAGAAATTAGTGTAAAAGGAGGTGGGGGTCCAACTTGTTTAACCCGACCATTGGTAAGAATCGAGTAGATTTTTCTTTAAAAGCAAGTCTAATTATGTAAGTTTGTAATAATGAAACAAACCTTAGGTAAACAAGAACGGTTAAAAAGCAAAACCTTAATTGGGAAATTATACAAAGAAGGAAATTCTGTAAAGAGCTTTCCTTTAAGAATGGTGTATACTCAGGCAGAACACGGCTCTAGTTATCCTGCCCAAGTTGGTGTTTCTGTTCCAAAGAGAAACTTTAAAAAAGCAGTGAGTAGAAACCGTCTTAAACGGCTACTTAGAGAAACCTATAGAAAACAAAAACAACTGGTTTACAATTCAATAGATAAGCCGTATGTGTTTATGATTTCTTATATTGGAAAAGAAGAGTTTAGTTATGAAGAAATAGCAGTTAAAATGGAAAAACTATTAAACGCATTTATTGAAAAAATAAACAAAAATGAATAAAAGCATTAAAAATAGATCGATTCTTATACTTGTTGTAGGAATCATTTTTATTTCGTTTTCATTTCAATCTAAATTTTTTGAAGTAGCAAAGCAAATAGAAATTTACACAACATTATTCAAAGAATTGAATATGTATTATGTAAATGAAATAAATCCAGCAGAGCTAACCACACGCGCATTAAAAAACACCTTAAAAGACCTAGACCCTTATACAAATTATTATAACGAGCAAGATGTAGAAGCGGCAAAAATAAGAAGAGAAGGAGAATATGGAGGTATTGGAGCCTCTATAAATTACACAAATAAATCACCAGTTATAGTACGTGTTTACAAAGGTTATGCAGCAGATAAAGCTGGTTTAAGAGCTGGAGATATTATTATAAAAGTTGACAATCAGCCTTTAAAAGAATTAGAAAGAGAAGACGTTTCTGGTTTGTTATTAGGAATTCCAGGTAGTACTATTTCTATAGAAATAAATAGACAAGGCAACGCTGTTCAATTCGATTTGAAAAGAGAAAAAATAGAAGTTAATCCAGTTCCGTTTTATAAAAAGATAGATACCGAAACGGGGTATATTGTATTAACTCGGTTCAATGCTAAAGCGTCATCAGAAATGAAAAAAGCGTTTAAAAAGTTAAAAGAAGAGGGGATGACAAACTTGATTTTAGATTTAAGATCAAATCCTGGTGGATTATTAGGCGAAGCCGTAAATATTTCTAATTTTTTTTTACCTAAAGGAAAAGTAATTACTACTACAAAGGCTAAAGTTAAAAAATGGAGTAATATATACCTATCTAGAAGTGAACCTTTAGATTTAGACATCCCGATTGTTGTCTTGATTAATGGAAGCTCAGCCTCAGCCTCAGAAATTGTTACTGGAGCATTGCAGGATTATGATAGAGCCGTTGTTATGGGGAAACGTTCTTTTGGAAAAGGACTGGTGCAGCGGTATAGAACCTTAAGCTACGGAACACAATTGAAGGTGACAATCTCAAAATACTATACACCCAGTGGTAGATGTATTCAAGAATTGGACTACGCGAATAGAGATTTTAAAACAGGAAAAGTCCCGAAGTTTTCAGAAAGTGGAATTAATGAGTTTACAACACAAAATGGAAGAAAAGTTTTTGATGGTGGCGGAATTATTCCAGATATAACAACAGAAACAGAGGTTTTAACTGAAGAAACAAAAGCACTTATAAGATCAAAAGCACTTTTTAATTTTGCAATCAATTACAGAGAGAACAATGCAATCATAAAATCTGCTGAAGAATTTAGGTTTTCAGATGCGGATTTCAGACAATTTCAAAACTTTTTAAAAACAGAAACGTCTTTTTTAACGAAACAAGAAGCTTCTTTTAAAAAGGCGTATGAAACATTAAGTACTGCTCAAAATAAAAAGGTAAAAAAAGACTATTTTAGTGTATTAAATACACTAAAAAGAGAAAAAATAAAATCTTTATTTGTTAACAAAGAGTTTATTAAGAATGAAATAAAGCAGCTTATTTTAGATCAATATTACTATCAAGAAGGGGTATATCAAAACAAATTAACTTCTGATAAAACGGTACAAGAAGCGGTTAAATTATTAAAAAACAAAAAGAAGTATTCTCAGATTTTATCTGCTAAAAAGTAAGCTATTAAAATTAGTATCTTTGAATTACTTAAAAAAGAGAGATTAATATATGAAAGAAAGAACGAGAGCGCAAGAATCTACAGGAGCTATAGAAAGATTATACATTTCTATGCGTCATTTATTTAGTAGAGGATTTTATAAGCCAATGGGAGTTTCTGGAGAAACGTTAAGGAAGTCATTACTACAATTGAGACCCGAAATTTATGGTTCAATAGCCGAAGAGAAAGTAGAGTTGAATGGATTAATTTATATTATTGAGCGTTTACCTGAAGGAATAGAAGAATGCCAATTCATTAATTTAACTGCTGATGAAGGGTATAAAAACTCTCATTTTAAAACAATTATTCCTCCAAAAAGAAGAAGAAATTGTTATCGAATTGATAAAGATCAAATGAACATTGAGATTACTCGAGGAAGATCTGAAATCTATGATATTTTAACCCATCTTACCTTTTTGTTTATTGAATCGCATAAAATTAAAGACAAAGTTTTAATAAATAGGGGAACTGATTGTACCAGAGAATGGAGTACTTTGAAAGAGATTGTTTTGTATGATAAATCAATTACAAAAGAAGAAAGAGAAGTAACAATTGCTCATTTAGGAACTATTTTAGGACGCACTTATCAAGAAGTTTGTGATATTTATAATACGTTTTCAACTGAAAAAAATCCAGATAGATTTTTTCAGTTAATTTATTGGTTGGGACAGTTAGCAATCAACGAAACCTTAGAAAATAAAAAGAGAGTAGTGACTTTTAGTTCTGTTTTAAATGAACAAATAGGACAGCACATCTATGGAGAAATTTGGGCAAATAACATCAAAAAAATCCTAAAAGAGAATGGTTTGTTAGAAAGGCCAATTCATATTATTAGTGCAAATATGCACAGTGTTATGAATTCAGTGTATGCAACAGGAGCAATACCAAACGAAGCAAAGAAAAATGTTGGGTTTAAGTTGTTTGAACTGTTAAGTAATAGCAGCAGTAGAGAGCTACAAGTAAAGGTTAAAAATTACGCTTCTAAAAACGGTTTGATTTATATAAAAGATGCTTCAGGAACAAACATTAATGTTCAGGTAATTGATACAGCTAAAATAGATTTTGATACGACTCCTTATACCAAAGAGAATTCTGAAAGAGAAGAGCCAGTACTAATTGTGATGGACTATGCTTTTGGTGAACAGGCTTATGAGACGATGGATGAGCTGCTAAAACCCTATAAAGAAAATGAAGAATCAACACATTTAAATGTGAAGTCAGTTTCAATTATGGGAAAAGCTGGGATTTTAGAAGGAGGAAAAGGAGATATTATGATCCCATCTTCACATATCTTTGAAGGTACAGCAGATAATTATCCATTTAAAAACGAATTGTCTAGAGAAGATCTAGAGGGCTTTGGTGTACAATCTTTTGATGGTGCAATGATTTCTGTTTTAGGTACATCGCTTCAAAATAAAGATGTTTTAACATTTTTCCACGATTCTACCTGGAATGTAATTGGGTTAGAAATGGAAGGAGCACATTATCAAAAAGCAATACAAGCAGCTTCTAAAATTAGAGGAAATATTTCTAAAAATGTAAAAGTACGTTATGCATATTATGCATCAGATAACCCATTAGAAACTGGAGCTACATTGGCTTCTGGTGGTTTAGGAATGTCTGGAGTAACACCAACGTATGCAATTACACAAAGAATATTAGAGCAAATATTTTAATTCAAGTAGAATTTAATTTAAAAGTTAACTATGACGAAAGAATCACAATCTAAAGAAGAAGAAATAGAATTAGGTTCGTTATTTATTATTATCGGAAAAGGATTTTCTAACCTATTTCGTTTTATTGGAAAGATCTTTAAAGAAATTTTTCACTTCTTTATTTTAATCTTATTGTTTATAAAAGGGAATTTTATAAAATTAGTTATTGCTACAGTTATTGGTGCAATTGTTGGTTTCTTTTTAGAGTTTAAAAAAGAGGCAACGTATGGCGCTGATTTACAAGTTCAACCTAACTTTAAAAGTTCTCGGCAGTTGTATAATAATGTCAATTATTATAACGACTTGGTAAAACAAAAAGATACTGCTTCATTAGCAAAAGTGTTTAAAATTAAGAAAGCTGAAGCTGCAACTTTAAAGAAGTTTGAAATTTATCCAATAAAAAACGGAAATGATTTATTGACTTCTTATGACGATCTTATTTTATCTGTAGATACGCTTACGGCAAAAAGTTATTCATTTGTCAACTTTAAAAATACGTTTACAGATTTTGATTATAAGATTCACAACATTCATGTAATTGCAACAAAGAAAGATGTATTCTCTAAACTAGATGAAGTAATTATTTCTTCTATTGTAGATAATAAATTCTTTAATAAAGTAAAGAAACTTACAAATGAAAACTTAAATAGAACAGATTCTTTATTACGCCAAAACTTAACTCAAATAGATTCTTTAAGAAAAGTGTATATGACTGTTCTAATTGAAGAATCTAAAAAACAAAACTCAGGAACCAATATAGATTTAGGGGGCATAAATAAAACAACGAAAGAGTTAGAATTATTTGAGACAAACAGAAAAATTAATAAGGATTTAAAAGATATAGTAGAAGATAAGTCTGAAAAATCGGAAGTATTAAATGTTATTTCAAATTTTCAACCTACAGGGTATGAGATCAAAGGAATTGATAAAAACTTTGGGTTTTTAGGCGCTGGTTTAGCGTTAACTTTAATCATCTTATTTCTTTTATTAAGGCAATTAAATAATTATTTAAACAACTATGAAAAAGAGTAAAAAATCAAAACACCTAATAAATTTGATAAAAATTTATTAGGTAACAGGCGTTTCTAAAAATCATGTTTTTGGGTGGCGCATACTCTTGGTTTTGTAAAAGGGATTTTAAATTGATATGATTGGTACAGATTAAAAGCAAATGAATAGGCGTAAAATTATATTTAAAAATGTGTCTTTGGGTGTGTTTTACAAAGCATTAAACCTGCTTGCTGTTTTCACAACAATTCCATTATTATTAAATTACTTAGATATTGAACAATATGGGGTTTGGGTTACTATTTTTTCTATTGTAAATATTGTTTTTTTTGTAGATGCCGGAATCGGTAATGGATTAAAAACAAAACTTTCAGAAGCCCTTAGTTTACAGGATTATAGTTTGGCTAAAACCTATATATCTACTGCATATTTGTTTATTTCAGTAATAGCTTTAGTTGTATTATTGATTGGTGCAATTTTTTTATTTACGATTGATTGGCAAGGACTATTTAATACCTCTATTAAAAACGAAGAGCTAATAGTTGTCTTAGGGTTAATATTAGGAATGGTAGTTATTAGCTTTGTTTTAAACATATTTAAATCATTTTATTACGCTGCGCAACAATCTTCAAAAGTTGAATTAGCCCTGTTAATTTATCAACTATTAGTTTTAGGTGCTGTATTTATTTTGCTCCAATATTTTACAAGGAACTTACTGTACGTTGCTTTAGTATATGGAATTTCAAATATTAGTATTGGTATATTATTTACAATCATCTTTTTTAGGAAAAACAAAAATATTAGGCCATCTATAGAGTATTTTAAAAAAGAAAAAGTAAATGATTTGTTGGGGTTAAGCTTGGCTTTCTTTTGTATTCAATTATGTATGATTGTTATCTTTACAACTGATAACTTAATCATAACAAACTTAATAGGGCCTGAAGAAGTTACAAATTATGATATAGTATATAAACTCTTTCAAGTGGTAATTACTATATCAGTTATAGCTCAAGACCCATTTTGGGCGTTATATACAGATGCCTATCAAAAGAAAGATTATAAATGGATTAAACAGACATTAAATAGATTAAATAAGTTGTTTTTTATATTTGTTTTTATC
>JAESTN010000264.1 GCA_016763595.1 Flavobacteriaceae bacterium
GATTCAGTTAACAATTCTTTTAAATTATTCTGAACAGGTCTGTAGGTAATATTTAAGGATGCTTTTAACTTGGGATATTGAATTTTTAACCAGTTCTTTTTTTCATCTTTAACAACAGCAAATTCTGATACTTCAAAACTATATGGCCTACGTAGTTCTAACTTTTTATAACTATTTTTCGGATAGGTTAAACTTAAATATCCTTTGGGCTTGGGCAATACATCTTCATTACAAGATGTCAATATCAGTATTGAAATAAAAAGCAAAAAGTATTTACGCATTGTTTCTGGTTACTTTAACTTGTTTGATCCGTTTTCTATCTAGGGCTTCTACTGTAAACGTATACATATGGAAATTTATTTCCTCACCCTTTTTAGGGAATTTTCCCGACACTTCAAGAATAAAACCAGCCAACGTCTCCGATTCTCCCTTTTCTTCTTCAAACAGAGCCTCATCTTCTACATCCAATACTCTACAGAAGTCTTTAATGGTGGTTTTACCATCAAAGACATAATTGTTTTCATCAAGTTTCGAATAGGACAAATCTTCATCATCAAACTCATCGTTTATATCTCCAACAATCTCTTCTATAACATCTTCTAAAGTCACAATACCACTGGTTCCTCCATACTCATCAACAACGATGGCCAAATGATTTTTCTTTTCTTGAAACTCACTTAATAAATCATCTAGCTTTTTATTTTCTGGCACAAAAAATGGATCACGCAATAAATCTTGCCATTTAAACTTGGTCTTATCTAAATGTGCTAATAAATCTTTTGCGTATAAAACTCCAATAATATTATCAATAGATTCGTGATACACTGGGTTTCTTGAATAGCCGTTTTTCAAGATCATCTCCAACACATTTTTATAGCTTTCAGTATCAGACAGTGCAAAAATATCTATCCGAGGTTTCATTATTTGAACTGTTTCTGTATTCCCGAATGTTACAATACCTTCTAAAATTTTTTTCTCTTCTTTTGTGGTCGTACCTTCTGAAGTTAACTCAAAAGCTTGAGACAGTTTTTCTACAGAAAAACTCGAGTTCTTCCCTCCTAATCTTTTCTCCACAATAGTTGTCAAACCTATTAATGGCCAGCTAAATAATGTTAAAATTGTATTTAAAAAATGGATTGGCTTAGACATCAATTTAGAGAACTTCAATGCGTTTCTAGTTGCATACACCTTGGGTAAAACTTCTCCAAATAACAAGATTAAAAAGGTAACCATCACAATTTCGAATGTGAATTTCACCACATAAGTTGGAATTGCTATTACCCACCAATTAAAAGATAAATCTTTGCCTTCAAAAAGCATTTCTCCTAATGCAGCAAATAATAAAACAATTAAAATATTGATGAAGTTATTTGTAATTAATATGGTTGCCAGTAACTTTTTCGGTTTTTGTAGCAACTTCACAACCAAACTATTTCCTTTTGTTTTGTTTGCTTGTTCGTCTAATTGTGTTTGGGAAAGGGAAAAGAAAGCGACTTCAGTTCCAGAAATTAATGCAGAGCAAATCAATAAAATGACAAGTACGATACTATTTATAGCAATTAGAAAATCAACTTTAAATGCCAATAGCAGAAATATAGATATGGGTTCTGGATCCAAGAGTTACTAGTTTTATTTTAAAATGGTAAATCGTCGTTTTCTTCAGTTGGCTTGTTTGTTGCTGGCTGATTCACAACTGGTGCCCCTGGTTTAACTGTTTCTTTTTTTGTGGTTAAAAAGGTCATGTCCACAACATGAATTTCGGTTGCATATCTTTTTTGTCCTTCTTGCTCCCATTGACGTGTTTTAATTCGCCCTTCACAATACACTTTATCTCCTTTTGATAGGTATTTTTCACAAATCTCTGCCAACTTGTTTCTTACAACAACATTATGCCATTCTGTATTTATTACCTTTTCTCCTGTTTGCTTATTTGTGTACGATTCATTGGTTGCAATTGGAAATCTTCCAATAGAATTCCCGCCGTCAAAATAATGCATTTTTACCTCGTCTCCTAAATGCCCAATAAGCATTACTTTATTTAATGTTCCTGCCATAATAAAAATCCATTGTATCTATCAAATGTACTAAAAATATCCATTTAAAGGATTGAAGTTTTTTAAAAAATTAGCAATCAAAATAGGTGTTGGATAATTTTCTATGTGGCTCCATGGAATCGTGTTTTCTTTAAGCGCATCAACCTTTACAATCCAAAACTTGGTATATAAATGCTGGTGTGAAAGCTTATGAATAATTTCTTTTTCGTTAAATGAAGAAACTTCAATGGGTAATTTCACCAAATCTACGAACTCAGCATGTGTTTCTAAGACATCCATATTGATGCTTTTTTCTGTTTCTATTAACGGAAACTGAAACAATCCTTGCCAAATACCTTTTCCTTTTCTTTCCGAGAATTGTGTTTTATTGTCATCCGAAATAAACACTACATAATTAAAAAAACGCTTCTTTACTTTTACCTTCTTCTCTTTCACTGGCAGCGCTTTAATTGTTTTCTCTTTTAAGGCAATACAGCTCTCATTCAATGGGCACGTTTCACACAATGGGTTTTGCGGTTTGCAGTGCAATGCCCCAAAATCCATGATTGCTTGATTGTGAGTTCCTGGCTGGGATGTATCTATTAATGTTTGCGCCAATTCTTTAAATTCTTTAATTCCTTTGGACGAATTTATGGCGGTATCAATTCCAAAATATCGGGCCAATACTCGATACACATTTCCATCTACTACAGCAGCATCTTCATTAAAACAAATAGACGCTATTGCTGAAGCAGTATAATCACCTACACCTTTCAGTTTTTTTATGTCAGAATAGCTATTTGGAAATATTCCATTTAACTCATTTGCAATAAATTTCGCAGAGAAATGCAAATTGCGTGCTCTCGAATAATACCCCAAACCTTGCCATAGTTTTAAGACCTTAGATTCACTGGCATTTGCCAGATCAAATACCGTTGGAAACTCCTTTGTAAAGGTTACATAATAAGACAAACCTTGATTCACTCTTGTTTGCTGTAACATGATTTCTGACAGCCAAATAAAGTATGGGTTCTTGGTTTTACGCCAGGGCAAATCCCTTTCGTTTTGTAAATACCAGTAAATTAATTGTTTAGAAAAGTTCATTTTAAAATAAGTTACGCGAAATTACATCATAAAATTCATATAATTTTAATGGATTAAGTTTTTGGAATAGATTAATTATCATATATTTGCACCCTTAAAATTAAAAAACAAACATACAAATATATTAACATGACGAAAGCAGATATCGTATCAAAAATTTCAGATAAGTCAGGAATTGAAAAGGCAGATGTTTTAGCAACAGTTGAAGCATTCATGACTGAGGTAAAAGACGCATTAGAGAACGGAGACAACGTATATTTAAGAGGTTTTGGTAGCTTTATTATCAAAACAAGAGCAGAAAAAACTGGTAGAAATATTTCTAAGAATACAACTATCAAGATTCCTTCGCATAATATCCCAGCTTTTAAACCAGCGAAGACATTTACTGAAGGAGTGAAAAACAATGTATTAGTAAAATAATAAAAGTATTAACAAACCTTAATTGGTTTTAAAAACAATCTAATTATGCCAAGCGGTAAAAAAAGAAAGAGAGCAAAAATCTCTACACACAAACGTAAGAAAAGAGCAAGAGCAAACAGACATAAGAAAAAGTAAGCATTCGCTTACTTTTTCTATGTTGCTATAAAAGCTACAACGTTCATTGACAAGAAGTTTAAACACTTCATACAGGCAAAACCCTGTAACATTATTTTAATCCATCTACACAATTAAGTGTAGTATAAAACCATTTTCAGAATGAAAACAGAATTAATTATTCGTTCAAATTCTTCTGATATTGATTTTGCCTTACTAAGAGATGGTAAACTTATAGAGTTAAATAAAGAGACAAACGATAACAAGTTTTCTGTTGGCGATATTTTTATTGCTAAAATCGGAAAAGTATTATCGGGCTTAAACGCTGCATTTGTAAATGTTGGTTATCCAAAAGATGGCTTTTTACATTATCATGATTTAGGCGCACAGGTAAACTCTTTATCAAAATTCCTTAAGAAAGTAAGCACAGGTAATTATAAAGAATACACTTTAAAAAATTTCGGCTTTGAGAAAGATATACACAAAGACGGAAGCATTAATGATGTCCTAAAAACAGGGCAAAACACATTAGTACAAATTGTAAAAGAACCTATTTCTACCAAAGGACCACGTATTAGTTCTGAGCTTTCAATAGCTGGTAGATATTTAGTTTTAGTTCCTTTTTCAAACAGAGTTTCGGTGTCTCAGAAAATAGCAGACCCGAAAGAAAAAGAACGATTGAAAAGATTAGCCCAAAGCATCAAACCAAAAGGTTTTGGTGTGATACTAAGAACTGTTGCTCAAGATAAAAAAGTAGCAGAATTAGACAGGGATTTACAAAACTCTTTAGAACGTTGGGAGAAAATGTGTAAAAGCATTGCCAATACAAATACCCCAACTAAAATATTGAGTGAGTTAAACAGAGCATCTTCTATTTTAAGAGATGTAATGAATGATTCTTTTACAAACATTGTAACAAACGATGCGTCTTTATTTCAAGAAATAAAAGACTACTTACAAGAAATTTACCCAGAAAAGGTAAACATCGTTAAGCTACACGATTCTAAAATTCCAATATTTGAGAAGTATGGTATTGAACGCCAAATAAAAACTTCTTTTGGTAAAACCACCTCTATGAGCAAAGGTGCCTATTTGGTTATTGAACATACCGAAGCACTGCATGTTATAGATGTAAATAGTGGAAACCGATCTAACAGAGCAAACTCTCAAGAGGATACTGCTCTAGAAGTAAACTTAATTGCTGCAAAAGAAATTGCTAGGCAGTTACAGTTAAGAGATATGGGCGGTATTATTGTAGTAGATTTTATTGATATGCAAAGTGCAGAAAACAGACAAAAACTCTATCAATACTTAAAAGAGGAAATGTCTTTTGACAGAACAAAGCATAAAATTTTACCTCCAAGTAAATTTGGGTTGGTACAAATAACACGTCAAAGAGTACGACCAGAATTAAACATTAAAACAAGAGAGCCGAATCCAAATAAAGATGGAGAAGTTGAAGCTCCTATTGTTTTAATTGATAAGATTGAAAATGAATTAGAAAGAATTATATCTAGCGGGAAAAACTATAAAAAGATTACGTTAAACACGCATCCATTTATAGCCGCGTACCTTACCAAAGGTGTTTCTTCTATCCGTTTTAAATGGTTTATTAAATACAAAAAGTGGATTGATATATTACCTAGAGATGCTTACCAATACTTGCAATATAAATTTTATAAAAAAAGCAAGTAAGGCATTACTTTTATCGAAATAAAAAACCGCATCATGTACATGATGCGGTTTTTTTATA
>JAESTN010000265.1 GCA_016763595.1 Flavobacteriaceae bacterium
CCATTTAATTTGTTCTGAGATATAAAAATATCAACATACATTTTTTGGTTGTTAGATATTACAAAACCAAAGTTTTTATTCAACTGTAAAACACCTACAAATTCAGTTTTTGCACGTTCTAACACTTCTACAACATCTGCTTCTAGTTTTTTACCTCCTCTTTTGTTATAGGTATATACCTTTACGGTATCTTGATGTAATCCTTTATTTAAATTAATAGACGGAATGAAAATATCATCTTCAAATTCGTCAGAAATAAAGTATGCATTTCCATTAGAGGTAACATCCAAAGTACCAATACTGTATTTTCTATCAATGTTAATTTGATATTTACCTCTGTCTGTTTCTTTAATTTTTTTTGTTTCTTTTAATTCAGCTAATTTTTTTAGTATTTGCGTTTTTCCATCTGTATCGGAAATATTCATTTTTGTTGCTATTTGCTTATAATTATAAGATAGCGTAGCATTTTCGTTTAATACTTTAAATATATTTCTCGTTAAATCTTTTATTATTTTACCCTTCTTTTTGTAAAATTTATTCTTTTTAGACATCTGTCTTTCTTGTTTTTATTGAAAGCAAAATACAACTATTTATATATAAAATTGATTAAATTATTGTTATCAATTCAATTTTGTATTTTGCTGCTCTTAAATTTATTAATATATGAATACTGATTGGTTTATAATTGTGAATCCAACTTCTGGAAACGGAAAATCTAAAAAAAGTTGGCAACATATTTCAACTCTATTAAAAAACCATGGTATTCGTTTTTCTTTTGCATTTACTGAATATTCAAAACACGAAAGTGAATTGGCACAGCATGCTATTAAAAATGGATTTACTAAAATAATTTCTGTTGGTGGAGATGGTACTTTACATCATATAGTGAACGGAATAATGTCTCAAAACATCGTTGAAACAAATACTATACAACTCGCAGTAATACCTATTGGTACTGGAAATGATTGGGTAAAAACTTATAATATTCCGACAAAGATAGAAAAATCTATTTTAATCATAAAAAAAGGGAATTCTATACTACAAGATATTGGTAAATTAACAACAGAAAACAATACTAGCCTTTATTTTAATAATGTCGCCGGTATTGGGTACGATGGTTATGTAGTTAATAAGTTAAAAAACTTAAAAAGATTTGGTGGAATCGCGTATCTATTAAGCGGAATTTATGGTTTATTATCTTATAAAAAATCTAATTTTAAAATCGAAATCAACAATCAAATACTCGAAGAAAGATGTTTAATGACCATTTTTGGTATTTGTAAATTTTCTGGTGGTGGCATGCAATTCACTAAAGATGTAAATCCTTCTGATGGTTTACTAGATATTACAATTGCAAAAAATTTATCCTTATTCGACTTAATACTAAATCTTCCAAAATTATACAATGGTACCATTGTTTATCATAAAAAAGTAACAACCTATAAAACAGATACTATAAAAGTTATACCAACTTCTACAGTAGAAAAACCATTTATACAAGCAGATGGAGAGTTAATAGATTCAGGATCAGTTGAAGTATCAATTGTAAAAAAAGCTATTCAATTTATTGTTCCTACTTTATAAAAGTTAAAAAAATCTTAAAGAAATTGTAACATTTGTTAAAATTCTTCGTCTTTAAAGAGTAAGCAGTTTTAATAAATGAAAAATTTACATAAAATAATAATGTTATTTATCGTGATATTTATCACCGGTATCCTTATTGCTGTAAAAAATATTAATGCTCCTTTAAACTCACCACAAGAAACAGTAGAGATTCAAAAAGATTCTTTAAAGTTTAACAAACTAAACAATAAAACTGTTTAGAACTCTCTTATTACTTTTTACAACTTCATTCTCTATAATCACATACTAGAAGTACTTTTACTTTTTTTCTAATCAATACTTTTTAAGGTTATCAACACTTTATATTATAATTATAAAAAGCTTTTAAAAAATTTACAAAAAAATAATGTTTATGATATAGTGTTAATAGCTACAATAAATAATTGAAGATTTATTTTTTAGTTTCACTTATTAAATTCAATGAACAACTTGTAATTGTATTAAACACTTTAAAATCAATTCAAATCTATAGTTATGAACAATTGTTATGAACAGAAACTCACAAAAAATATTTAATATTTAGTATCTGTAGATTGTAAACAACAGGTTAATTTTATGTTGATAAATTGAAATGAAAAAAGCACAAAAAAAGTTGGTAATGTAAAACCTATTCTAGTATTGTAATAATAATTGAAAGAATCAAATAAAGTTTTAAATATTTGATAATAGTTCTTAACATTAAGATAATACCTTTAAACTCTTTATTTTAAACAGGTTATTAAAAACTGTAAAAAATTGATTGTTAAAAACTGTTGATAACCATCTTTATGACTATTTTTGTGGTACTTAACACAATTAAACACAACTTATTATGACAATTGCAATTGGTAACGATCACGCAGGAACAGAATATAAATTCGAAATTGTTAAAAAATTAAAAGCAGCTGGTTATACAGTTTTAAATTTTGGAACAGATACAATTGATAGTATGGATTATCCTGATGCAATTCATCCAACAGCAGCTGCAGTAGAATCTGGTAAAGCAGCGTTTGGAATTATTTTATGTGGTAGTGGAAATGGAGCGCAAATGACCGCTAATAAACATCAAGGTATTAGAGCCGCTTTATGTTGGAACAATGAATTGGTTTCTTTAACACGTCAACATAATAATTCTAATATTTTAACGATTCCTGCTCGTTTTGTTTCTATACAACAAGCGTTGGATTTTGTAGATATATTTTTAAATACTGATTTTGAAGGTGGAAGACATGCAAATAGAGTAGATAAAATTTCTTGTTAATAAATGGAATTTGTAGTTAAAAATTTTAAGGAGCTTTCTATAGAAGAATTGTATGCTATTTTACAATTACGATCTGAAGTGTTTGTGGTTGAACAAGATTGTGTGTACCAAGATGTAGATTTTAAAGATCAAAAAGCATTGCATGTTTTCGGTATTAAAAAAGATATTATTGTAGCATATACACGTATTTTTAAACCAGGTGATTATTTTAAAGAAGCAAGTATTGGTAGAGTAGTAGTGAAGGATATAGAACGCAAATATGGTTATGGTTATGAACTAATGAAGGCTTCAATAAAAGCTGTTCAATCAGAATTTAACACAATAAAAGTTACTATTTCTGCTCAAGTATATCTTACAAAATTTTACAATTCTTTAGGTTTTAAACAAATAGGCGAGGAGTATTTAGAAGATGGAATCCCTCATATAGAAATGATCAGAAAATAATTACTTTTATATTACATTAATTTTTCTACTTCTTTAACCTGTCCTAAAGATAAACCATCCAATAAAATAGCACCAATACGAACACGTATTAAACGTAAAGTAGGAAGATTAACAGCTGCTGTCATTTTACGTACTTGTCTAAATTTACCTTCATTAATTATAATAGAGATCCAAGTTGTTGGTCCGTGGCGTTCATCTCTAATTTTTTGAGTTCTATTTGGAAAATTTGGAGTCGATATTATACCAGCTTTACAAGGCTTAGTTGTATATTTTTTTCCTTCAATACTAATTTCTATGCCATTTTTTAACTGGTCTATTTTTGATGGTGTTACAATTCCATCCACTTGCACATAATATTCTTTTTCTACTTTTCTACTTCTAATATATTCACTTACTTTTCCGTCTGTTGTTAATAACAATAGGCCTTCAGAATTTACATCCAAACGCCCAATTGCCATGGTACCTTGTGGAAAATCATGTAATTCACCCAGCATTTTTTTCTTCCGCTTTGTTTGGTTGTTTATAAACTGAGATAAATATCCATAGGGTTTATGTACTATAAAATGTTTGTTATTTTCCATAATTTATAATGCCTTAATTTTTATAGAAAAAACTTCTTTACCGGTACTAATTTTCATGTTTTCTTCTGAGTATTTTTGTGTTGATAATTCTGGAAAATGTGTAATAGGCTCTATACACAGCATGGTATTTACTTCTGTCCACAACATAAAGTGTTCAAAACCTTTCGTTGTAATTTTAATGGCTGTTTTGTTTGAGTTTTCTAAAATAATTTTATTGGTATTTAATATAGGTAAGGCATCTGAACCAGCAGCAAAAACATCTTTTAGTTTCAGTTTTTTAGACCCAACTATAAGCGTTTCATTTTCCAATCCAGAAAGTTCAAATGC
>JAESTN010000266.1 GCA_016763595.1 Flavobacteriaceae bacterium
CGGAACCTTAAATTCTATTTCCATTTTACCTATTGCAATTATTATGATTGTATTAACTGGCTTGCTGGCTAGTTCTAGACTGTCTTTAAAAGCTCATAAACCTCTAGAGATATATTTGGGTTTCTTCTTAGGAATAACGACACAGTGCCTAGGATATGTTCTTTTATAAGATGTAAAAAATCATCCCTAACTTTATCACCTTAGTTCCAATTGATTTAGTTCCAGTAGTTGCATTCTTAAAAAGAGGAGTTAGTCCGTAATACAAATTAAAATTGAAGGTAGAATACCCCGCAGAAAATGTCAATCCATACTGTACTTTATTAAAACGCTCAATGTTATTATATGAGGTTAAAATTGAATTTGTTGTATACTCAATTGTATTCTTTAAATTATAGCTAATTTTTATTCCAGAATAAATTCTCCAGAATTTATATCTATTTGCGGTAGAGGTTCTCCACCTAAACTCTATTGGAAACTCCAATGTATGCAGCTCAAAACTGCTTCTAGATTGAATGCTAGGATCAACTTCTAGTACTACGGTTGAATTTTGATTACTTACTTTAAATCCATGTTTTAATGAGTCAAAAGCATATCCTATTCCAAACCCGAGTGCTACTTTACCACTTTTAACAATAGAAAAATCTCTAATATAACCAGCTGTTATTCCATAAGAAAAACCGCTTCCAATTACCGTTGTTGGCTGGCTTATTAATTGATTAAAAGTAACCCCAAAATACACTTGATCTTCAAGGTATTTATCACCCAATTGCAAAGAATCTTTTTGACCAAAAAGACAAATAGCATTCGTACATAAAAGGAAAAGAATTATTTTCTTCATGGCAGTAACTTATATTCTTATAACGTTAAAGGTACTATTTTTGTATAAAAAAAGGACAATCAATTTGATTGTCCTTTTTTTAAAATTATCTGTAAATTGCTTATTGTTTAATATCACTAGATTTACGACTAGAAAAACTAATTTTTAATGCATTTACATCTCTTAATGCTAATTTTATATCAGAAATAGTACCTACACTACACGTTACATCAGCTTTAATTGATGTAGTCATGTAAGGCTGTTCTTTTTCTGACCTTTGAGATCTTTCATTATAAATAAAAGCAGCAATATCTTTTGGAGTAGCGATTTTATCATTTAATTGAATCTTATCTCCTGTTCCATACTTTTTATCTTTTGCCCTACCTACATAAATAGTACTCACCAAACTTTTATGCTCTAATTTTTTAACCTCAGAAGCATTTGGTAATAGTGGGTTCTCTATTTTTAAGTCTGTTTCTCTCATTACGGTAGTAACCATAAAAAAGAACAGCAACATAAAAACAATATCGGGTAATGATGCTGTATTTACAGCTGGCATTGGTTTTTTCTTCTTTCCAAATTTAGACATAATACTTGTTTTTAATATTAGTTTGCAGAAGTTGGCTCTGCATCAGAAATAATTTGAGGATACCTAGTCTTTACAAAATCTACTTTAGCTTTCAATTTCTCATCAGTTCTATCATCTTTATACGCTTTCTCAAGCGCATCATAAGAAACGTTATAGGTATCAATAGCCAATCTATTTCTCAATTCTGTATACGCTTTTAAAAGTTCATTTTGAACTTTTATATACATGCCGTATTCTGTACCTCGGTCACTTTGAACAGAAATAATTGCTTTATTTGGATGATCTGATGATGATGTGCTTCTCGCTCCTTTGCAATAGTCACATTTACCAGTAGAAACTCCATCTACAATTTTTCCATCTCCACCACCGTTATCAATAAACTTTAATGTTGCGTCTTTAAGCTCTTCTATTTTCATAGTTTCACCTTCTACTAACAGTTCATTATTTCTATTGATATTAACCTCGAAAATATTTCTTTCTTTAATGATAGGCGGTACATAATCTTTTGGTGGTTTTTCAGATAATTTTTTTGAAATACCTGAATCCACATCCATGGTAGTTGTTACTAGGAAAAAGATTAGTAACAAGAAGGCAATATCCGCCATAGAACCTGCATTAATTTCTGGGGTTTCTCTTCTTGCCATGTTTTATGATTTAATTAATCCTTTTACTAAATCTAATACAAAGAATGCTCCAGCGATAAGGCCTAAAAACATACTATACCAAATTCCTGTACTTGCCCATTGGTTTGTCGTAGAACCTGCTTCTCCTCCAACCAATACTTTCCCTTGTGGGTCTGTAACTTCAAGACTGTCACCAGTAAAATAAGCCAACATCAACAGAACTCCTAAAACAGCAATTCCTAATGCCGTTTTCTTTAAACTATCTGGATTTTTCACCAAACTAAATAAAGAAAGAAAAACCGTTACACCAATTGCTAAATACAACAATGCTGTAGAAAATGTTATGATCGGGCTAATGACACTCTGCTGAATCTCTGCGTCCGTTTTTATTAGCTCTGCATCCTCCATGAAGATTCTAATAAATAGAATAGCTCCTATAGCCGCAACAAGCGCAATAAAAATGTTTAATATTTTTGATAGATTATTTTTCATAACTATTCTTATTTTTTATATTTCACTAATAAGTCTATTAAAGAGATAGATGCATCTTCCATACTGTTTACGATACTATCTACTTTAGAAACGATATAATTATAAAAAATTTGTAAAATAATTGCTACTACTAATCCAAATACAGTTGTTAAAAGGGCTACTTTAATACCTACTGCAACTACTCCTGGAGAAATATCATTTGCTACAGCAATCATATCAAATGCTTTAATCATTCCAATTACAGTTCCCATAAACCCTAACATTGGTGCTAGAGCAATAAATAAAGACAACCAAGAAACGTTTTTCTCTAATAATCCCATTTGAACTCCACCGTATCCTACTACAGCTTTTTCTGCAGCTTCTACACCTTCATCCATTCTATCTAAACCTTGATAAAATATTGAAGCAACTGGTCCTTTTGTGTTTCTACAAACTTCTTTAGCAGCTTCAACACCACCTGAACTTAATGCGTCATCAACATTAGCAATTAATTTTTTAGTGTTTGTTGTTGCCATGTTTAAATAAATGATTC
>JAESTN010000267.1 GCA_016763595.1 Flavobacteriaceae bacterium
ATTGGTAGTGAAATTTACTTGATCTTCATATGAAAACGAAATGACTTCAGAAGTAATAGAGGTACCATTATTGAAATCAGATTTTAAAATTCGGTAAATTTTTAAGTCTTGCCTGTTTCCGTTATTATTACCAAAATCGCCAATGTATATATACGTTTCATCTTGTGTAATATCTTCCCAATCAACATTGGTAGCATTGGTAATGTGTATTGTTCTGGTAATATTTCCAGAAATGGTATCTAACTCATATAGGTTCGCGTTGTCTCCAGAATCATTATGAGTAATTAATTTTCCATTATAGAAGAGTAATCCAGATGTTTCAGAAACTGTATTTGGTAAATCGTATTTTGAGTTGATGTTTTCTATTTGTGCTTCTATAGAAGAACAGATCAGAAACAAACAAATAAGTACTATTTTTTCTTTCATTATTTTCTATGTTCTTATGGATATTTACAAAATTAATAGATTAAAAAGGAAGAAACAAAATTATCTGTTTTTCCGTATTACAATTCAATATAAATTAATGTAATTTTGTTCTTTATAAATGAGAAGCATGCAGCAAACTACAAACACTATTTTAATGATTCGTCCTACTAATTTTAGAATGAACGAGCAAACTGCTGTTAATAATTATTATCAGCAAGAATTAACAGGGGTGTTGCCAGCTAGCATACATGCAAAAGCACAAAAAGAGTTTGATGATTTTGTGATAAAACTACAAAATAAAGGTGTAGATGTGGTCGTGGTAAGTGATACTGAAAAACCGAGTACACCAGATTCGATTTTCCCCAATAACTGGATTTCTTTCCATGAAAATGGAGATGTAGGGTTGTACCCAATGTTTGCAGAGAATAGACGCTTAGAGCGAAGAGAAGATGTGTTAACCGTTCTAGAAGAAAAAGGATTTGAAATTAAAAATATTATTGATTATACAGAGGCTGAAGACGAAGGTGTTTTTTTAGAAGGTACTGGAAGCATGATCTTAGATAGACAAAACCGTAAGGCATATTGTGCATTGTCTCCAAGAGCAGATGAAGAGTTGTTTATTGAGTTTTGTGAAGATTTTGAATATACTCCAGTTGTTTTTATAGCAAATCAAACAGTAGGTAATCAACGAGAAGCCATTTATCATACCAATGTAATGATGTGTGTTGCAACACAATTTGCGATTATTTGTTTAGCAGCTATTGATGACAAAAAGGAGCGTAAAAATGTACTCAAACATTTAAAAGAAAACGGAAAAGAAGTGATAGATATTACCGAGCAGCAAGTACATGAATTTGCAGGGAATATGTTGCAAGTAAAAGGAACCGATGCTCAGCAATATTTGGTGATGAGTTCTTCTGCCTTTGCTAGTTTAAGAAAAGAACAACTTCAAAAAATTGAGAAACACGCTACAATTATACACAGTTCTTTAGAAACCATTGAAAGATGTGGAGGAGGAAGTGCACGTTGTATGATGGCAGAAGTGTTTTTACCAAAAACAAATTAAAATGTTATTGTTAGCACTCGCTTTAGCGCCGGCCTTTGCCATAATGATTTATATTTATATTAAAGATAAATATGAAAGAGAGCCTATACCTTTATTACTGAAAAATTTTGGACTGGGGGCTTCTGCAAGTATTGTGATTACCGTAGTAATTGGTGCATTTGGCAACTTTTTTTTACCAGTAATAAACCCAGAAAGTGTTTTGCAGCAATTTGTAAAAGCATTTATTTTGGTTGCATTGGTAGAAGAATTTTCTAAATATGTAATTGTAAGGTACTATGCCCAGCGAAATAAAGAGTTTGACGAACCTTTTGATGGTATTGTCTATGCAGTGATGGTTGCAATGGGTTTTGCAGCCTTAGAAAACATTCTATACGTTTTTCAATACGGAATGACCAACGGAATTATACGTGCTTTTACAGCAGTTCCAGCACATGCAACGTTCGGGATTTTAATGGGGTATTTTATGGGGAAAGCAAAGTTTGCAAAAACCAAAAAAGAAAAAATCCGATTAAATTTAACCGGATTGTTTGCAGCTACCTTGTTTCATGGCATCTATGATTTCTTTTTGTTTATCAATTTTATTCCCGGAATTTCTATTGGCGCTTTTTTATCTTTAGCAATAGGTTTGATCCTTTCTAGAAAAGCCATCCAAAAACACCAAAATATTTCTCGTTTTAAACATTAGTTTATCAACGCTTCCTTCACAATTTTTCCGGTAGTTCCATTCGGAAATTCTATTTGTAATAAATTAGCAATCGTTGGTGCAATGTCTGTAATAGTATGTGCTTTTTTAGAAGTTCCAGGCTTAATTCCGTTGCCATAAAAAATAATGGGCACATGGGTGTCGTAATTATACCCAGAACCATGTGTGGTACCTTTTCTGCTAGCACTGCTTATGGTTGAAGGGTGTGGAATTAATAATACATCACCAGAATATTTTTGATTGTATCCTTTTTGTAGTTTTTGTAAAATACCATCTGTAAAATGTGTGGTCTGCATTGTTCTTGCAGTTACAGCTTTGTAGATGTTTTTATATTTTATCACTTCATCTGCTATTTTTTGAGCTACTCTAGTAGCATCTAATTTTAGTTTTTTGAGTTCATCATGATTTAAGAATACTTGAAAATTAGAAATGTTTTCAATCAGGTCATCAGAGTTATAATACTCTAAGGTAATTGCATTTACAAATTGTGTAAATTCTCTAGCGTTAAAATAATGTGCCGGAATTTTCTGAGACTGTAAATAGGAAGGTACATGAACTGCTGCATGATCTGCCGTTAAAAACAAGGTGTAATTCCCTTTTCCAACTTCAGTATCTAAGAACGAGAATAAACTGGCTAAATCTTTATCTAAGCGTATATAGTTGTCTTCAACCTCTTTAGAAGCAACACCAAACTGATGTCCAATATAATCTGGAGAAGAATAGCTGATTGCTAAAAAATCTATAAAGTTAGATTTTCCTAAATTTTCTCCTAAAATTGCCGCTTTGG
Source organism: Flavobacteriaceae bacterium (assembly GCA_016763595.1). GTDB lineage: Bacteria > Bacteroidota > Bacteroidia > Flavobacteriales > Flavobacteriaceae > Polaribacter. Next base: position 2,983 of record JAESTN010000267.1, read on the forward strand.
CAAAATCTGTTGTCATGGTATTTCCTGTTGGAATGGCTTTAATCATATCATAATCGCCATTTTTATCTTTTAAATTAGGTATGTCATAAGGAAAAACAGGTTTGTCTTTCCCTTTAAATACAACTTCAAATTCATTGTCATCTGCTAAACTCTCAGTATATGTATCTATGTCATATAAAGTGTTCCAAGGTTTAGAAAGGTATTCATCTACTTTTCCAGAATTGTTAAAATTTGCGACCCATGTAGGTAAAGAGTCCATATAAAAAGTACTGGTAATCCATTTTCCATCCTTTTTTCCTTGAAACCAAAATGCTCCGTTGGCGGTATGTCCACCAGGTAAAATGGCAGACCTATCTTTAATGGCTATACTAATGGTTTTTCCTTGCATATTCTGAGCCAATCGCAATTGATCTGTTATGGTTGTGGTTTGCATTCTGTACGGAGATTTTTTTCCGCCATGTCTCGTTCCAACAGTTTCAAAATTCGCATCGTCTACACAATAAATTCCTTTTTTATCAAACTTGTCATACCAGTTATTTCCAATGATTCCATGGTTTTCAGGGGTAGTTCCAGTATAAATAGAAGCATGTCCAACGGCAGTATAGGTAGGAATGTAATTGTAATGTGCATTCTCTAATGAAAACCCATTATTTAAAATCCTTTTAAATCCATCTTCTCCATATTTATCAGCAAAACGAGTTAAATAATCATAGCGCATTTGATCGATTACAATACCAACAACTAATTTGGGTTTTTGCGCTGTTTTTTTTTCTGAAATACAACTTGTAAATAAAAATAGGGAAAGGAATAATAATGCAATTGAATTCTTCATTGTGAAATTTTTGAAGGCCAAAAATAGAAATTTTTAATTATGATTGCTACTATTTTACATTCAGTTAATGCTTTTTTAATACTTTAGCAAAAAGAAAAGGAGTTAATGAATTATTTTGAACATATAGGGAAGTATTTTATGATGCTCAAGCAGGTTTTTACAAAACCACAAAGAGGTCGTGTGTTTAGAGAGGCATTGTCTAGAGAAACAGAAGAATTGGGCATAAAGTCTTTAGGGATTGTTATTTTTATTTCCTTTTTTATTGGAGGTGTAATAGCGTTGCAAACGGCTTTAAACCTTAACAACCCTTTAATTCCGAAATCTTTAATTGGTTTCGCAGCTAAGAGGTCTATTATTTTAGAGTTTGCACCCACATTTTGTTCTATTATTTTGGCAGGGAAAGTTGGTTCTTATATAACATCTAGTATCGGTACCATGAGAGTCACTGAGCAAATAGACGCGTTGGAGGTAATGGGAATTAATTCCTTAAATTATTTAGTGCTTCCAAAAATTATTGCTACGGTATTCTTTTATCCATTTTTAATCACCTTAGGAATGATTTTAGGGATTTTTGGTGGTTGGGTTGCCGGAAATTTATCAGGATTGTTTACAGGTACAGATTACATAGAAGGCTTGCAAGCAGATTTTGATCCTTTTTTAATTAAATACTCAATTATTAAAACCTTAATTTTTGCTTTTATCATTGCAACGGTTCCGTCATACCATGGTTATTATGTGAAAGGTGGGTCTTTAGAAGTTGGTAAAGCAAGTACGCAATCAGTTGTGTGGACAATTGTTCTTATCGTGATCGCAAATTATTTCTTAACTCAAATGTTATTGACCTAATGATAAAAGTAAAAAATTTACATAAAGGATTTGGTGGAGTTGAGATACTAAAAGGAATTTCTACCACTTTTGAACCAGGGAAAACCAATTTAATTATTGGCCAAAGTGGTTCTGGAAAAACAGTATTTTTAAAATCCTTAATTGGTTTACATACACCAGAAAAAGGAGTTATTGAGTTTGACGGTAACGTAAATATAGAGATGTCTATTGAGCAACAAAGGCAATTGCGTCAAGAAATCGGAATGGTTTTTCAAGGCAGTGCATTATTTGATTCTCAAACCGTAGAAGAGAACGTGATGTTTCCTTTAAAAATGTTTACCAAGCAATCTGATAAAGAAATGCTAGAACGTGCCAATTTCGTTTTAAAAAGAGTTGATTTGGTTGGCTCAAATAAAAAGTTTGTAACAGAACTTTCTGGAGGGATGCAAAAAAGAGTTGCCATTGCAAGAGCCATTGTAATGAAACCAAAATATTTGTTTTGTGACGAACCTAATTCTGGTTTAGACCCACAAACGGCAATTATTATAGATAACTTAATTAAAGAAATTACCGAAGAATTTAAGATTACAACCGTAATTAATACCCATGATATGAATTCTGTGATGGAAATTGGAGAAAAAATTATCTTTTTAAAAGATGGTAAAAAAGCATGGGAAGGAAGCAATAAAGAGATATTTAAAACTGATAATGAAGCTGTTGTAAATTTTGTGTATAGTTCCAATTTATTTAAGAAAGTTAGGGAAGCATATTTAAATGAAAAAAAATAAAAAAAATGTTTGTTTATATGGGATTTGCTTCTATATTTGCAGCCGCTAAGACAAAAGAAAATGACCTGGTAGCTCAGTTGGTAGAGCATCTCCCTTTTAAGGAGAGGGTCCTGGGTTCGAGCCCCAGCCCGGTCACAAAAAGCCTTTCGTATGAGAGGCTTTTTATTTTAAATTTTGGTGAGATACTCAAGTGGCCAACGAGGGCGGACTGTAAATCCGCTGACTACGTCTTCGAAGGTTCGAATCCTTCTCTCACCACAAATTTTTATAAAGCAGTTTACATTTATGTAAGCTGCTTTTTTTGTTTTTTAAGCTGAATTAAACAAAAAACTTTTTACTTTTGTAAAACCCCCTATTTTGGTTGGGATGTGAATTTTTCACAACAGTCAAGAAACTACTTTTATGAAACTCAAAAAAAAGCTTATACTTTTTATAAGCACCCTTTTTAAAACTGCTCCTGTACATTCAACTAATTATTATAATTTAAGTAAGCTTAATGAATATGAGGAGAAAGATGTGTATTCATATATCAACCTAATAAATGATATATCAAGTAAAAAAATAAAAAAAACCAATTCCAATATTTATTTATTGAATGGAAAAAAGAATCGCGCGATTACAACTAGAGATGTCAGAAACTATTATGGAAAACCAAATCAAGTAATCCGGAATAAACAAGATTCTTTTGATATTACAATTTATGTGTACAGAATCTATTTAGGGAATTACAGAGCACGATTTAAACTACATTTTAACAACGGAAAGTTGGTGTTGTATACATATGGTTTCTCTTCATTAAAAGATGAAGAGAAGAATGAAATTATAAATACATTGTCAAAAAAATATTTAAAACAAGAGAACCTCGATATAAATAATGAGTATATCTTGGATGCTAAAAACACAATGATAACTTTTTCTCAA
>JAESTN010000268.1 GCA_016763595.1 Flavobacteriaceae bacterium
CCAAAAGTCTTTCTATTTGAGAAAAAGCCTGTGCATAATTTTGATTAAATAGTATCTAATTTTTTTCGATTCCCCTTCTTTTTAAAAAGCGTTGGTGTCATTCCTGTTATTTGTTTAAATTGTCTAGAAAGGTGCTGAGGACTACTGTAATTTAGATCGTACGATATTTGACTCAGCGTTAATTCATTGTAAATCAAGAGCTCTTTTGCTCGTTCAATTCGTTGCTCTATCGCATAATGCTCAATGGTATTGCCTACAATTTCTGAAAATAATTTACTCAAACTTGAATATTCCATTCCTAGCTCAGAAGCCAAAAACTTTGAAAAATTCTGAGTACCTTTTATTCCTTTTTTATAATGAATGTCAGTAATTATTAATGCTTTCACTTGATTAATTACCTTCGCTTCTTTGTCCTCAACCAATTCAAAACCTTCTGCATTTAAAATTTCAATAAGAAGCGGTTTCTTATTTTCTGAAAGGGCTTCACTTCGAAAAATTTTCCCCAAATCAACATGAACAAAATCAATCTTGTTTTTTAACAGCACTTCTCTAACCACCTTAATACAGCGATTACAAACCATGTTTTTTACAGCGATTTCAATAGTATTCTGTTTCATCATTTATAGACTATCTCTTAATGTATCTATCCATTTAATTACCATCTCTTTTTTACTTTCTGACAGTTTAGCATCACCATGAATAAAGGTGTAAGAAGAAAGCGGCATCTTATCCTTTTTAATTTGGCTACTAATAGATTTCAACTTGCTTTTCTTTCTTCTACTTGAATAGTTTTCCCACTCGTTAAAATTCAATTCAGACTTTCCTTCTTCAATATGATTCTCTAAAAACCATGCTACTGGCTGTACTTTATTATACCATGGGTATTGTGTATTATTACTATGGCAATCATAACACGAAGTCTTCAAAATAGTACTTACTTCTGTTGGCACATCATATATTTTCATAAAATCAGTCATAGGTATCATACCTATTTGGTTCCTTTTTGTGGGAATAAACTGCATCCCCACAAAAAGCACCAATAAAACCAATGCTATGATTTTTAGTCTTTTCAATTTAGTTTATTTGTTTTTTAACACTCCCACATTTCATCATTTTAGCTCCGAAATATGGGTTTTTTATATTTTCTACTTCACTTAACCAATAGGCTCCTTTATTGTTATTTGCCATTGGACAAAAATCTTGGTATAGTGTTTTTTCTGTTCCAAGTAATGTTATTAAATCAGAAATATCTGCGCTTAATACTTCAAAATGCCCTCTTTGATGATCGATTGACCTTTTTACAATATGCTCAGATTGCTCTTTTGCACTTTCTAGTATTTCCATGTATTCTTTATGAGTCTCCCCTGACAATGTACTCATATCAAATTTAGCAAAAGCAGCAAGTAATGCCGTTGCTCCCTTAGCAGCAGCACCTTTATCATCAGCTACCAACCCGTTTTTTATTTGAATATACCCATTTATAATTGGTGAAGTAGCCGCATTTTTTTTGATAGTTTATCACGTTCGTTTCTGTATCTTTTTTTGAAGTACTATCGTGATTCATGGTTGAGTGCATCTCTTTTTTCATTTCAGAATGATGTCCATCGTTGTTATTATGCTCTTTTTTGTTGTCTTTACAAGACATAATTGTTAGGCTTACTAATATGATTGCTAAAACTCCTAAGTTTGTTTTTAATTTATTCATTGTTTCTTAAATTTTAAATGATTTGTATACTTAATTGCTTAAATAATTAATAATTGTGGTTTGTTTATAATACGTTTTAATCGATTCTATTTGATTGATTTGAAACTTTAATTGTAATTCTTGAATGTCTAATACATCCTTAAAATCAATAGTGCCTGTTTCATAACTTCTAATCAAAATTTCTTCAGCGTCATTCGCTTGTTGCAAATTTTTAGCTTGTGTGTTGTAACTTATTCTTGAAGAAGAACGGTTGTAAATAGCTTTATCTAATAGTGCTTGTAAACTGTTGAACCGATCTTGTTTTTGAAAAATTATTTCTTGTTGTTTTAGTTTATTTTGTTTCGTTTTTGATTTGTATTTCTTATTAAAAATAGGAATAGAGAAAGACACCATTGGCATTACAATATCTTTTCCGTTATCCCCAAAATTCATATTAGGTCGCTCAGAAACAGCGACATAATCTAATCCAAAGCCAAACATTGGACCGCTTTCTTTTTGATTTAGCAATTCAGATTTCTCCATAGACTGATACAGTTTATCATATCTCGTTAACTCTGGGTGTATCGCTAAATTTTCAGTCGTAATTACATCGTTCTCTAAAGGAATTTTCAATTCATTAACTACGTTTATTACAATCGATTTCCCTCTATTTAAAAGTTTATTAAATACCGTTTGCTCTGCTAAATACTGTTGTAATAAAACTTGCTTTAATTGCTCTAATTCATTTTGACGCATTTGTAATCGCAATACATCTACAGCTGATGCTTTACCAACCTCAACAGCTGATAAAGCCAAGGTTTCATACGTTTCCAATAATTTAATGTTTTTAACAAAAACCTCTTGTTTTGCTTTATTGGTATATAAATTGTAATATGATTGAGATACAGAAACAATTAACTTTCTTTTAGCAATCACGATATCTTCATATTTTGCATCTGCCAATGAACTTACATAATTTTCACGCGCTGTTATCGTTCCAAACCAAGGAATCATTTGTTTTACAGACACCTTAAAACGTTGTGCACCTGTTCGTGTTTCTGGTTCGCTTATAAAATAACCAACCCCAAATTCTGTATTAGGAAGTGTATGAACTTCATTAACTTTTTCGGATGCAATCTTGTACTGCAGTTCAAATTTTTGAATTTTCGGATTATTCGCCAATGCTTCTTCAATAAAACTTGTTAATTGCTGGCTCTGAGCGGATAAAACAAATATTAAAGAGCAAATAACAAAAATTACATTCTTTTTTTTACGTGTGTTTTGTACTTCCATTAGGCATCAATTTTAAGTGTATTCTCTATCTTTTTTTGTTTTGATTTTAAAGACATTTCATTCTTCCAACTATACAAAACTGGCACAATAAAATAAGAGGTGATATCTATAATCATTCCTCCAAAAATCGGGATTGCCATTGGTATCATAATATCACTTCCTCTTCCTGTGGATGTTAATACAGGTAATAACGCCAGAATTGTAGTAACAGTTGTCATTAAACAAGGTCGTATACGTTTACTTGCAGCTTCTAGTGTTGCTTCTCGAATGGTTTTTTTATCCGTTGGTTTCTTTTTATCAAAAACTTGTTTAAGATAGGTTGCCATTACCACTCCATCATCCGTAGCGATTCCAAATAAAGCAATAAAACCGACCCAAACAGCAACACTCAAATTAATGGTCTTCATGTTAAAGAGGTCCCTTAAATTTTCTCCAAAAAAGTTAAAATTTAAAAACCACTCTTGTCCGTACAACCATATCATTATAAATCCTCCTGCAAATGCCACGGTAATTCCTGAGAAAATCATTAATGAAGTGGCTATTGAACGGAATTCAAAATAAAGGATCATAAAAATAATAAACAAAGCTAATGGTACTACCATAGCCAATGTTTTCTCTGCTCGTAATTGATTTTCGTAAGTTCCAGTGAATTTGTAATTAATTCCTTTTGGCACTACTAAAGTTCCTTCATCTATCTTTTTCTGAATTAATGCTTGCGCATTCTCCACTACATTTACTTCTGCAAAGCCATCTAACTTATCGAACAGCACATACCCTACCAAAAAGGTATCTTCACTTTTAATAACTTGTGGACCTTGTTCGTAACGAATAGTAGCTAATTCACTTAAAGGTACAGGACTTCCATTTTCAACAGGAATGTAAATATTTTTTAAATCGGTTGGATTCCCTCTTAATTCTCTTGGATAACGTACACGTATCCCATAACGCTCTCGCCCTTCTACAGTTTGCGTAATTTGAACACCGCCAACAGCTACTTTTAATACATTCTGTACATCTGCAACCGAAATACCATAACGTGCTATTTTTTCTCTATCTATATCTATTAGTAGATAAGGTTTCCCTACAATTCTGTCTGCAAAAACAGCTTCAACTTTAACTCCTTCTGCTTCTTTTAAAATACCTTCTAATTGCACACCAAAAGCTTCAATCTGTTTTAAATCTTGCCCCTTCACCTTAATTCCCATTGGTGCTCGCATACCTGTTTGCAACATTACCAAACGTGTTTCAATTGGTTGTAATTTTGGTGCAGAGGTAACTCCTGGTAGTTTGGTCACTCTTACAATTTCGTTCCAAATATCATCAGGGTTTTTTATTTCTGGTCGCCAGTTACGATAGAATTCTCCATTGTTATCTTCTATTAATTGCTGACCATTTATTTCAGGATTTAGGGTTGCATTTTTATCTGTATTATTCGGGTTTTCGATAAACTCACCATCTTTTAGCTCAAACAACCCTTTATCATTTACTTTATAACGTTGCCGTTTTCCACGAACATTCAGCATATATTCTGATTTATACTGAATCATGTTTTCATACATCGATAAAGGAGCAGGATCTAAAGCAGATTCTGTTCTTCCTGCTTTACCAACCACTGTTTTAATTTCAGGAATACTTGCTACAGCCATATCTAATTGCTGTAATACACGTTTGTTTTCTTCAACTCCCGAATGTGGCATTGATGTTGGCATCAACAAGAAAGAACCTTCATTTAAAGAAGGCATAAACTCTTTTCCTGTGTTTTTCATAATATAAAACCCAAAAATCACTATAGATACAGGAATGGTAAAAAACAATAGTTTGTTTTGTAATGCCCATTTTAAAATTCGTGTGTAATAATTTTGAAATATGGTAAAAACCCCCAATAGACCAAAACAAATAATTGAAACAAAAATAAGATTCAAAAAAACACTCTTATCAACACCTAAAGGTCTCCAATAGGTTCCCAAAAGAAATACAATAGCTGCAACAGAAATAACAATATTAATAACGTTTTTGGATAGTGAAAATTTAAAAAAGGAAATTTCAACTTGAAAAGATTCTTGTTTTATTAAAGAGGTAACTCCAAATCCTATCAATACCAAACCAAGCCAATTTCCATATAAAACAACGGCAATACCCGCGATTAGTAAAAGTCCACTAATTATATATTTTGTTACTTGTCTAGTACTTCTCTTTTTAAAAATAAAGGCAGCGAAAGGTGGAATTAAAAACAACGCAATTATTAAAGCTGCTGTTAAAGCAAACGTTTTTGTAAATGCCAATGGCCTAAATAATTTTCCTTCGGCTCCAATCATTGTAAATACAGGAACAAAACTTATAATAGTGGTCATTACCGCTGTTAAAATGGCTCCTGAAACTTCTGAAGTTGCATTATAGACAACGGTGTCTACAGGTAAATTTTCTGTGTCTTCGTCTAAATGCCGAATGATGTTCTCTGAGAGAATAACCCCAACATCTACCATGGTTCCAATAGCAATGGCGATCCCCGATAAGGCTACAATATTTGCATCGACATTAAAAATTTTCATGGCTACAAAAACCATCAATACTGCTACAGGTAATAAGCCTGAGATTAACACAGAAGCTTTTAAGTTAAATACCATTACAATAATTACTAAAATGGTAATTAAAATTTCTAAAGTCAGGGCCTCGCTAAGGGTATCTAATGTTTCGTGTATGAGTTCTGTTCTGTCATAAAAAGGCACGATTGTTACTTGAGAAATGCGACCATCTGGCAATACTTTAGAAGGCAATCCTGAACTTAATTCTGCTATCTGTTTTTTTACATTTGTAATAACCTCCATCGGGTTTGCTCCGTATCTAGCCACTACAACACCTCCAACAACTTCTGCTCCTTCTTTATCTAAAATACCTCTTCGCGCAGCTGGGCCCAAAGACACTTTAGCGATGTCTTTAATTTTTATCGCTGTAAAATCTTCTGATTTGACTACTGCATTTTCTATATCTTCAATAGATTTCACATAGCCCAAACCACGTACTAAATACTCTACTTTATTTATTTCTAAAGTCTGTGCACCAATATCTGTATTACTTTCTTTAACTGCTTTTACTATCTGATTTAAGTTAATATTATATTGACGCATTAATTCTGGATTTACATCAATTTGATATTCTTGAACATAACCACCAATAGATGCAACTTCTGAAACACCGCTTGCAGAGGATAGTGCATATTTTACATAATAATCTTGAATACTTCGTAATTCGTGTAAATCCCAACCACCAGTCACATTACCATTTTCATCACGTCCTTCGAGTGTATACCAAAATATTTGCCCTAACCCCGTAGCGTCAGGACCTAGAGCAGGATTTACCCCTGCTGGTAATAAACCACTTGGTAAGGAATTTAATTTTTCAAGGATGCGACTTCGACTCCAGTAAAACTCAATGTCTTCTTCAAAAATAATATAGATACTTGAAAAGCCAAACATCGATGAACTTCGAATGGTTTTAACCCCTGGAATCCCTAATAATGATGTCGTTAAAGGATAGGTGATTTGATCTTCGATATCTTGTGGAGATCTCCCATCCCATTTGGTAAAAACAATTTGTTGATTTTCTCCAATATCTGGAATAGCATCAACAGCTACAGGATTACTTGGTAAAAAACCAGTATCCCAATTAAATGGTGCGTTTACGGTTCCCCATCCTATAAAAAGAACGAGTAATAATACGGCTATGAGTTTGTTTTCTATTAGAAATTTGATGCTTTTATTTAGCATTAGTTTGATTATTAAATAATTAGACAAAGATATTTAAGAAAATACCGAACACAAAAAATCATCCTAATAATATTAAATTATAGGATAAACAGTCTATTATATAAAAATCAAATTAAAAAAGCTTCGTCTAAGACTTGGATGTCTTTAACGAGAATGGGTGGGATATACTCTTTATATGATACTACCGAACTTTCTTTAGTAGAAAATAACGCACTGTAAGTGTATAAAAAAGTAGTTATGAAAAGTTGTTGTTGAAAAGCAATCTGTTTACCATTTTGATGTACTTCATCTTGTCCATCAACAAGTGTAATTACATCATTACAACAGTTATCCATTATAATATCTGTATCATTAGAATTAGACATCCCCATGCCTTCCATCATACAGGTATCTGCTTTTACAAATAAAGAGGTATCGACCAAACTACCACCACAATAATGCTCATTTATAGTAAAAGACATTGTAGATGCCATTACAAAAAAGGCCAAACAAATGGCTGTGATATTTTTTAATACTCCTTTAATCATTTCTACAAAAGTAGTAAATATATTCCATTCGGTTTTGTTAACATAATGATAAAAATTTGTTTTGCGTTTTTAAAATACACTATCTTCTCTTTTTAAAAATAAAACTACATGAAAAAACAAGTACTAATCCTACTCGTTCTTTGTTTAGGGTTTCAGTTACACGCTCAAAAAATATTATTTATTGGGAACAGTTTAACCTATGCAAATGATTTACCATTAATCTTAGAGGAAATAGGAAATAACTACAACAAGAAAATCAGTACTGAAATGATTTGTTACCCAAACTATGCCATTGTTGATCATTTAGAAGAAGGAAAAGTTCAGAAAAAAATAGCGACAGAAAACTATGATTATGTAATTATCCAACAAGGTCCGTCGTCTCAAGAAGAAGGGAGAAAGATGTTGATTGATTCTGGAGAAGTTTTAAGTACACTTTGTAAAAAACACAACACTAAATTAGGATATTACATGGTCTGGCCATCCAAAAGGTATTATTTCACCTTCGATAAAGTTATCAAAAATCATACTGAAGCTGCTAAAATGAATGAAGCGTTGTTATTTCCTGTTGGAAAATATTGGAAAGAATACAACACTCTAAAGACCAATACTTCACTTTATGACAAGGACCTTTTCCATCCATCAAAAGCCGGTAGTTTCCTTGCAGCACTAATCCTATTTAAAAAATTATATCCAACTGAAAGTTTACAAAAACTCCCTTTTAAAAAAGTACGGTTTTGGGTAGCACATAAAAAATCGTATATCGCGATGGTAAATTTAATAGAAAATTAGAAATTTATTTTTCTAATGTAAATTTCAACTCCATATTTGGCTTTGTGTGATAGGTAAATAATACGGCTTTGTTTACAATGGGCTTTTCTATTTCCATTTCTAAAGTCAATGTTAATGAAGATTCATTTCTTTCCAACAACAACTCTTTATATACTTGCACTTCTGTTGCTAATACAATTCTATCGTACTTATCTGCCTGTGTTAAATCAACTCTAACAGATTCAAACTGTTCTGGGAAACTTAAATGTAACTCAGAAAATGCCACCTCTTTTTTAACATCAAATATTGTTGTTTTGAAGGTTTCTTTAGATTTTTCTTTAAAAAACAAATCAACTTTTACATTTTCTGGAATCACTGTTACTTCAGGAGAAAGTTGAGGTACCAAATTCCATAAAATGGACACATAACATTCTCTGTACAATAAGGCATCTAACGTTTCACTAAATAAAATATGATATGATTTAGGTTGGTCGAGATGAAAGGTTGTTGCATCTGCCAAATAGCAAGCTCTTATATAATCTGTTAACTTTAAATTTTCAATTAATGCTTCAGCTTTTTCTAATGAATTCTTATTAATTTCTAATAGCGAAAACTGAACTTCTTGTGGTGTAAACAAAGGAGCAACAAGGGTTACAAATGGTGCATATGGTCCACAACCTGCATAAAAGATTTGAATCGTCTCATTTGGATATTTTTTTTGTTTATCTTCTATTGCTTTTATAAATCCCTTTAAGAATTTATACGTACGTTTATAATCTAATAAACATTGTGCTGCATGATTTATAGATAAAGCCATTCCGTTTGTAGCTGGAAGGGTTACCATATTTTTAACATCAGAACAATAACCAGAAATTTCTGTTACTTCTCTAAAATAATTATGGATTTCATCAATAATATTTTTAACAGAATCAGAATCAACATCTGAATTAATTAAATCTATTGATAAGTTTTTTAAATTAATCAATGTTTCTCTAGCTTCCATCAGTCTTATCTATTATTTATAGTAATCTATAAGAGCAAAATTACTTTAATATGAATTAGACACAACGGGTAGAAACACCTGTTTTTCATGAATTAATTAAGTATCGTCCGAATAAAAAAGATAGATCCAAATAATTCGAGCGAGTCGATAGTTTATCGTACCAATCAATGTAATTAACACAATAATTGAGATGAATGTTAGTACATAATTAAAACCTATAAAAACACGCAGCATAACAAAAAGAGCTACTGCCTGTCCAACTATTAATGCGTAACTCACAAACATTGCTCCAAAGAAAAAACCAGCTTCTTTAAGAAACAAATAATCGCATTTATTGCATTTCGAATTCATTTCCGGGATCCTAAACAAAAGCAA
>JAESTN010000269.1 GCA_016763595.1 Flavobacteriaceae bacterium
CATATGGATATCCCAGAGATTGTTATTGCGCATGTATTGTTTTTTTACATCGCGTAAAGCATCTAAAGCTCCACGTTTGTCAAACTTATTAATTGCAACCAAGTCGGCAAAATCAAGCATATCGATTTTTTCTAATTGTGTTGCAGCACCAAATTCAGGGGTCATTACATACAATGAAGTATCTGAATGTTCTATTATTTCTGTATCAGACTGTCCAATTCCAGAAGTTTCTAAAATAATCAAATCAAATTCAGCAGCTTTTAATACGTGTACCGCCTCATTTACATATTTTGATAAGGCTAAATTGGATTGTCTTGTTGCAAGAGAACGCATATACACACGCTCGTTATTAATAGAATTCATTCTGATTCTATCTCCTAATAATGCTCCGCCCGTTTTACGTTTCGATGGGTCTACAGAAATTAAGCCAATTGTTTTGTTTGGGAAATCCGTTAAAAACCGACGCACCAATTCATCTACTAAAGAAGATTTTCCTGAACCACCAGTTCCTGTAATTCCTAAAACAGGAGTTTTAGAATTTTCGTTTTTTTTGTGAATAATATCTAATGTTTCTTTTGCAACTTCAGGGAAGTTTTCTGCTGAAGAAATAATACGAGCGATACTTCCAATTTCTTTGTTGGCTAAATGATTAATTTCTCCATTCAAGACATCACCAATAGCAAAGTCAGATGTTTTTACCAAATCATTAATCATTCCTTGTAATCCAAGATCACGACCATCATCTGGAGAATAAATACGTGTAATTCCGTACTCCATCAACTCTTTAATTTCTTCTGGAAGAATTACACCACCTCCACCACCAAAAATTTTGATGTGGGTTGCACCTTTTTCTTGTAAAAGGTCGTACATATATTTAAAGTATTCATTGTGGCCACCTTGATATGAGGTAATCGCAATTGCATTTGCATCTTCTTGTATCGCACAGTTTACTACTTCTTCTACACTTCTATCATGCCCTAAGTGAATCACTTCAACACCTGTTGATTGTATGATTCTACGCATAATATTAATAGCGGCATCGTGACCATCAAATAGTGCAGCAGCAGTTACAATTCGTACTTTATGTTGAGGCTTATAAGGTGTTATTTGTTCCATTCGTAATAAATCTTGTTATTTTCGAGTGCAATTTACGGAATTCTTAAAAAAGATTAAGATTCTTTAACTAATTTTAAAGAGTTTGTGTGTGGTATTTAATGGTATACTTTTTGCAAGTTATAAATTAGCTATAAAAAAACGATATATTATGAAAACAGTTAAACTATTTCTTTTGGTATTTATTTTTGGACTTGTCTCTTGTAGTACGGTAAGTGTGACTACGGATTATGATTCTAAAACAGATTTTACTTCTTATAAAACCTTTGCATTCTACAAAAAAGGAATCGATAAAGCGAAGATTTCTGATTTAGACAAACGAAGAATATTGAGAGCTATAGAAGTTGAAATGCTAGCCAAAGGATTTACCAAATCAAATAATCCAGATCTATTAGTAAGTATTTTTACGAAATCTCGAAAAAAGGTAAACGTTGATACGAGAATTAGGTATCCAAACCATTTTTGGTATCCAACGTATTACTATGGTCGTGATCGCATTCGAATTACAAAGCAAACAGAAGGAACATTATTTATTGACTTAATCAGTGCCAAAAACAAAGAATTACTTTGGCAAGGAATAGGATCTGGTGCTTTAAGAGCAAAAACGGGCCCTAAAAAAGAAGAAAAAATTCAACTTTTTGTAAATGAAATTTTGAGTAAATTTCCACCAGAGGTTAAAAAGTAAACTTAAATTGAGAACGTCCTATTTAGGGCGTTTTTTTATGCTAATTTTGTAATATGTTTAAACCGAGATTAGAATTAGAGCCAGATGATTATTATTTAAATGAGCAAGGCTATAAAGTATTTACAGAAAAGTACCATCTAAAAAGAGGGTATTGTTGTAAGAGTGGTTGCAAGCATTGTCCCTTTGGATATGACAAAAAAACAGACACTTTTAAATAAGTTTGTTTGTATTAATTCGTTGTTAGTCAAATAAATATGGTATATTTAGAGGTATATACACATTCAGATGTCTCGATTAAATCAACTTTCAAAATATAGAAAACACTTAGAAGAGCGTTATAATAAGTTGGTAGAAAGATCTAATGATTACAAATACATAGATGAGATTAAAAGTGATAGAGCTGCTTATAAAGCGATGAAAATTTTAGGAAAACTAAATAAAGTCAATTATTTAAATAAAAAATTTTCAAACATTACTTAGTATAGTTGTTGTAGTCTTGTGATGGATCATAATCATTAGTTGTTTTTATCGAATATAATTCACTTTTTGGGTCTTTAGATCTAATAAAAGGGAATAGCAGTTGTACATACCAAGGCTCTTTCATTTGGTTCCATGCCCCAAACTTTTTAGGGTATTTCCGTGTAATTTTTGCAGTACCAAATAACACATCCCAAAAGAAAAGCAAGTTTCCGTAATTTCCATTCGGATTACTTACTCCATCTTCAGAGGTTAGCCCATGATGTGCAAAATGAGTAGCTGGTGTCGATATTGTTCTTTCGATAATCCATGTTAAAGGGTTAAGAATCTTGTATTTATATAAGAATTGATCCCATTTTGTTTCGCTATGTGCTAATAGTATAATTACTAGTTTTACTGCTAAATACACAATATATACTTGCCCCATTCCAAGATAGATTAACACTGCAGAAAACCAAATTCCGGGCATTATTGCGTAATACAACATCGCATTTCTATAGGTAACTAGTACCCCCATTTCTTCTACAACGTGATGGGGTCTGTGCAATTTCCAAAAGGTTTTATTTACGTGAGATAATCTGTGCCACCAATATTGCATCATATCATCAAAAATTAAAAAAGCAGTAACTTGAACCCAAATAGAAGTGTCAATAAAGAGAGCATCATAAGTCGGAAAAAAAATTGCCATCAACCAAAAAACGATAACAAAAATTGAAGGTTGTATTAATGTTGGTAACGTTGCTACACTAACAATTTCAATTGTGAAATCATTTCTTGTTCGCTTATCATTAAAATATAAGCCGCTAAAAGCTTCAAGAATTCCTAAAAACAATAAGGTAACTGTTGGGACTAATTTGCCGATGATCTCTGGAGACATATTGTTGTTTTGGAATGACTCAGCAATATAGTAATTGTAAATGAATTACAACCTTTCTCTTAATTGTTGAAAATAGTCAAAAGCTTTTACAAGTCTGCTTCCATGCCAACTAAATAATTCTCCATCTACAAAAAATGTTTTTGCATGATGTGTACGGCTTCCTAATTCAAATGCATGTTCTTCTTTAAATGGATAAGGTTCTGAAGATAAAAAGACAAGATCTGGGTCTCCTTCTGTTCTAATTTTTTTGATTTCAACTTCGGGGTATCTCTCTTTGTTCTTATAAATGTTATCTAGTTTATTCAGTTCTAATATGTGGTTGATATAGGTGTTGTTTGCAGCAACCATCCAAGGGTTTCTCCAAATAAAATAAGCAACTTTTAAAACGGGTTTCTCCTTTATAAACGCATTAAAGTTGTTGCGTTTGAAATTTATTTTTTGAACTAAGGTGCTTGCATCTGTTTTTCTAAAAAAGAGGGCACCATAAGTCTCAATAAGGTCTAAGGAATCGTTTATTGTAAAGATTTCAGAAACATGAACAATGGCGATTTTTTGGCATTGTTCTACGATCTCTTTTGTGTTTTCTTCCTTGTTACAAAGAATATGTGTGGGGTTTAAGGACTTTATTTTTTCGAAGTTGCAATTTTTGGTGCCACCAACTATGTTTTTAGTTTTCTTTAAGTGAAGTGGGTGAACACAAAACTTTGTAATCCCAACAATAGAATCTTCTAAGCCTAAATCAACTAATAATTCGGTTTGAGAAGGAACTAATGATATAATTCTAAAGGTATTTGAAGATGTATTTGTTATAACCAAAATTTTTAGCCAATATACGGAATACTAATGTGAGTAATAATTCCACTTTTGTCTTTTTTGTTTTTCATGTAGTATTGAAAATCATTATTGTAAATGGTTTTTAACCTCTCTAGAGTATTTTTAATCCCAATATTTGTTTTAGCAAGTTTAAAGTTTTTCTCTAATATTTTCCCGTTGTTTGAAATAGAGATTAAGATTCTATCATCTTCTTTTTCTATAGAAAGATCAACTTCTAAATCTGTGTTTTCGTAATCGTAACCATGTTTTATAGAGTTTTCAATAATAGGCTGTAATAACAAACTAGGAAAGTTTGCTTTTAAAAGAGAATCATCAATTTCTGAAGTAAAAGTAAAATGATCAGAAAAACGAACTTCTATAATGTTAATGTACTTTACAAGTATATTTAATTCTTGCTCTAAAGTAATAAGGTTTTTGTTTCCTGTATCTAGTAGTTCTCTAAGTAAGTTCCCTAAATCTGCAATGGTATTTTGAGCTTGACTCTTATCGATATCTACTAAAGCAGAAATACTGTTTAATGTGTTGAATAAAAAATGGGGTTGTAAATTGCTTTTTAATAAATTCAGCTTAGCATTTGA
>JAESTN010000270.1 GCA_016763595.1 Flavobacteriaceae bacterium
ACTATTTTTGAGTTCCTAAAAAGTACGTCAATGCAAAAAATCTATTTTCTTTCTGGAACCATGTGTAACCAAGATTTGTGGCAATTTGTATTTCCTGAAATTGAGAAGTATACTCCTAAATATATTGATATTACTTCAGCGAGTTCCTTTGAAGAAATTAACGCCATTATCAATTCAAAAATTACACCTCCAGCAATTTTAATTGGGTTCTCACTTGGCGGATTTAGTGCATTGAATTTTGCAAGTCAATATCCTGAGAAAATCAAAAAATTGATTATAATCGCTGCCAATGCAAAGGGGTTATCTGAAGAGGAGTTAAGACTACGAAGAAGTACCATTCAGTTTTTAGAAACACATACTTACAAAGGAATTTCTAACACCAGAATAAAACAGTTTTTACATCCAAACAATCACCAGAATAAAGAGGTAATCAACATCATTAAAAAAATGGATGCCGACTTAGGCATAGAAACTTTAATCAAACAATTAAAAGCTACTTCAAAAAGAGTGGATATTACAGCACAGTTAAAAACAATTGACACGCCAATTTTATTCATTGGGTCTAAAGAAGATGCGCTTGTTTCACATCAAGATGTTCTAGACTTAAAAACAGCATTAAAAACAAGTATCGCTGTTATTCTTAAAAATTGTGGACATATGATTCCGCTAGAGAAACCGAAAGAATTGGCAGAAATCATCAACAATTATCTATAAAATCCGTGCATACTTGTTAGTACATACTTGTAATCTATACTTTCTTTTTTAAAACATAAAAAACCACAAACATGTTACTGCTTGTGGCCTATATATATTAATTACTTATAGTTTTGCACGGATTACAAATCCGCGCTAGTGGGGTTTTGCCTGGAATACATTTCCGTACATTCACGTTTTCACCTTCTCTAAATTATTTCTTACTATTTCTTACAGCGTCTTTCAATTCTTTTACTGAGTAAAACTTAGAATTTATCAAGAAAGTCAATACCTCTTCTTCATTTGAATAGTCGAGGTTTATAATGTCCTTTATTGCTGTAGATTTATTCTTAGCATTTTTATAATAGCTATGGCAAATTTCGTACCCAATAAAATATCCTAAATCTGATTTCTCCCCCAGTTGTCCGCCATTATACAACCAATTTTTATACCGTGAAGAAAATAGGTCCAATCGAAACTGTTCTTTTACTTCTTTTAAGTGTTCTCTACCATAAATTAAATACTGTGAGTTCAGTGTTTTCTCAACAGTTAATTCACTAATAAAGTCGCAAGAGCCTTCTCTGATACAGGCACCCAATACATTTTTTGTTCCATTTTTTTGTTGGGTATGTACATATTCATGAATGTTCAAGGAAACGATATTATCATTAGATTGCTTGGCAAAAACTTTTGGCAACCAATCATTCGTAAATTCAGAAACATCAACAGAAGTATCTGCAGTAGCAATTTCTGCACCTATCAACACCATATTTCCTTTTGTGGTTCCACCAGAACGAAGACCTCCAATGGTAAAATACATTTCGGCATTTTTTAATTCTGGATACAACTCTTTAAAACGATCAATGGCCAATTTCATTTCTTGCTCTTTCTCTCTTATTTTAAGTGTATTTGGCCGTACGGAGTTCCAATATTTAGGGAGTTTTTCAATAAGTGATACCCAAAGCGTATCGGTATAATTTCTAGCTTTCATAAATGCCTTCAACCCTTTAGTTCCCTTATCTATATACAACTCATTAATGATGTTGATTTTCTCAGCATACTCTTTTGTGGTTTGAATACGATCATAGGCTTTCCAAAAATTGTCAATATCTGAAGTGAATATTTTTTTATTTTCTTGAGATACTAATGTCAATGGTACTACTACCATCAATGCTAAAATTATTTTTTTCATTTATCTATTTAATTTGTTTTATAAAAAGGGCTCTAGAACACTAGTTTGCTACGCTAATTAAGGCGCCAAAACTAAGAAAAATTTACTTGTTAGCGCAAATTTATAATCTGTGATCTCTTTTTTAAAACATAAAAAACCACAAACATATTACTGTCTGTGGTTTATATATTAATCTGTATGATTTACTATTAGTTTCGCTCGGAAAACATTTCCGCGCTAGCATATCCGAGCGATCGGGTTATCAAGCCACACGATACAATCGTGCGGTAGCAGGGAGAAATTATCTTCCCTTTCAATCACATATAACAGAGGACATTGTATCAATTACAAAATAAGAACCGTAATTTCTATAATTATTAATTCTCTCTATAATTTCACTTTTCCCAAGCTGATTCTTCAGTTTCTTCTCTGCATATTGTATTACATCACTTAAAGTATCTCCTTTATTAGAACAATTAATAGTTTTGAATATTTTTAATTCATTATCAAAAACACAAAAAATATAACTTAAAGAATTTTCATAATTAGATGGTGAAATATGATAAACATGTCCATTTTTAAAACTATCTGAATTTCTTTTGCCAGTATTTAAATCAAAGATATTCAATCCAATTATTAAATTTTTTTTATTATTAAGGTTAAACCCTTCTTCTATTGAAACTTTATAATAATAATTGGGGATATTATCATTAAAAAATTTAGCAACAAAGACCAAATTTTCTTCATAATTTTTTGAAAGATTAAATGTTTTATCTTTTGGTTCACAACTAGTAAATAAAAATATTGTGATGATGAAAATTATTTTTCCTTTACTCATTTTTTTTGTTTTGCCATTTTCTAAATTCTAAAATTTCTTTATCTGTGGTTTCTCCTATTTTAGTTTCGCAAGGAAAACATTTCCGCGCTAACATACCCGAGCGATTGGGTACATTACCTTATATATCCATAAAAATTTAAAGCTAACAGCCCGATATTTAAAATCATTAAGTAACTAATTTTTAATTTATTACTATTTAAAAAAAACAAAAATAGTGGCACAATAAAGAATATTGAAATATTTAAAATCTCTGCTGATTTTATTTTATATACTATCTCCAGTTTATTATGAAAGTAAAATACATAGTATTGAACTATAAATAATAAATACATTGATGTAACAAATATTTTAGTTTTTTTTATTTTCATTTCTAAGTCCGGTTTCTCAATAATTTATGAGCCTATAAAAGTTCCTTTACCACCCCGCTACCGCACGATTGCATTGTATGGAAATACTATAATTAGCTCTCTAAATACAGTCCTTTTTTCTAACAAACATTTTTCTACTAGATAATTTATAATACTACTATAAATATAGTCTTCTGTTTTATAAACCAAAACTTCTTCTACAAGATTCTGATGTATATAATTCTCTTTATTTAAAACCACAAACATTACCGCTTGTGGTTTATATATTAATATGTATTATTTGCTTTTAGTGTTGCACGGAAAACGTTTCAGTGCCTGCATATCCGAGCGATCAGATAGTTTACTATATTACCAGTACCTATTTAAGCTTAAAAATATCTCCATCAAATTCTCCTGGATCTGGTGCTCTATAGCCACCTCCTATCTGGAAGCCATTTTCTTCGGACCATAAAGTAATCAAATCCAATAATTCAGTAGCCTTTGACTCAACTAGCTTTTTACCATCTTGCTTTTCTAAAGCAAAATTGAATAACCATACATCTTCCATTTTTATTTAATTAAAACAAGTGGCAAGCTTAATAAAAAGATAGCTTAACCAATATTTACTTGACTTTTTCGATACAAAGAAGGGGTTGTTGCTTCAAACTTTTTAAAGGCACTATTGAATGTAGATAAGCTGCTAAACCCTACATCAAAAGCGATTGAAGAAATCGTGAATTTTTCATTTTCTGCATTGGAAAGCATTTTTTTTGCCTCTTGAATTCGATAATAATTGATA
>JAESTN010000271.1 GCA_016763595.1 Flavobacteriaceae bacterium
GCGTACCTTGAATTCTGGTGATTTTACATCAAGAACAAGCATGTCAGATTCTAATAAATATTTTATTTCTAATTACTCTAGAGTAAATACCATTCCAAAATCTGAATTGCGTTCTGCAGATGGTAGATTGGTGATGAAATTAGAAGAGGCAGATTTATCTCAATTGTTTGCTACTGGATATAAATTTCCGGAACCATTTAAGGTAAAAGCAGATGATGGAATTACAGATATTTATGGAGTTATGTACAAGCCTTTTGATATGGATACTACCAAGGTATACCCATTATTAGAGTATGTGTACCCTGGGCCACAAACAGAGGCTGTAAACAAGTCTTTTTCTTTTAGAATGGACCGTTTAGATAGAATGGCGCAAGTAGGTTTTGTAGTGATTACGTTGGGAAATAGAGGTGGACATCCAGACAGATCTAAATGGTACCACAACTATAGTTATGGGAATTTAAGAGATTATGGTTTGGCTGATAAAAAATATGTTGCTGAGCAATTGGCAAACAAACATGATTATATTGATATTTCTAAAGTTGGAATTTACGGTCATTCAGGTGGTGGATTTATGTCTACAGCTGCAATGTTAGTATATCCAGATTTCTTTAAAGCAGCGGTTTCTTCTGCAGGGAATCATGATAATAATGTATACAATAGCTGGTGGAGTGAAACCCATCATGGAGTAAAAGAAGAGATTGATGCCAAAGGGAAAATCTCTCATAAATACAAAATTGATACCAATCACTCGATAGCTAAAAACTTAAAAGGGAATTTGATGTTAATTCATGGTGATGTAGATAACAATGTACACCCAGCAGGTACCATACGTATGGCAAATGCATTGATTAAAGCGAATAAACGTTTTAAATTTATGACCATGCCAGGACAACGTCATGGTTTTGGAAATATGACTGAATATTCTTTCTGGTTGCGTGCAGATCACTTTAGTAAATACTTCTTAGGAGTAGAAGCAACAAGTGTAGATATTACAGAAATGAATAGGGACAAGCCAAAGAATTAATATAAGATTCTTATAAAATAAAAACGCTGAGCATTGCTCAGCGTTTTTTATGTTTATGAAGTAGATATAATACTTACTTTTTATCCAACCATTCTTTTCTGTTCTTCAACACCTCTGGAGAAACTTCCATTCCTGCCTTTTCATTGGTCATAATTGTATATCTAGGATCTTTAATCAATGTAACTTTTACTGTTCTTAATTGATTGTATCTGCTAAACTGAATGGTAGCGCGATCGCCAATTTTATAATTGCTTAAAATTGAGTTTACAGAATTTTCACCATTTACAGCATGGTTGTCTATCGCTATAATTTTATCTCCTGAATTGATTCCTGCTGTATAAGCTGGGCTTCCAATTTGAGCATTATTCCTAACAACACCATTTGATGTAGAAACTCCTAAAAAGACTTTTTTGCTGTCTTGTTTTAAAACAACTCCAACCCTATTAAATAAAGGAGCATAATTAGGCATGGCACTTTTATAAATATAATTAGAGAAGAAATAATCTCCAAACAATTTACCAGCATAGGTGTTTAGTGCGTTGTTTAGATTATCAATGGTATATGGTTTTTCATTTTTCCCATAGGTTTTCCAAACAGATTTCATATACCCATCTAAGGTTAAGTTTCCTTTTTCATTTCGTAAGGAAAGATCTAAGGCCAACCCTAAAACGCTACCATACGAATAGTACGAAATAAACGTATTACCCCTGTTTACAGGATCAACAGAAGTTGCTGCATCTACAAAAGGAGCTTGATAACTCATCTCTATTGGATTAAAAAACGAACGTCCTGGAGAATTCCATACATAGTTAAACGTTCCGTTTAAACCATTAATATATCTTTCTGGAGTCATTAATCCTGCTCTAGTTAAAATCAAATTTGTGTAGTAGCTCGTAAAACCTTCTGCAAACCACAATTCACCACTCATATTTGCTTCTTCAAAACTAAAAGGTTCTAAAGATTTTGGACGAATACGTTCTACATTCCAAGCATGAAAAAATTCATGAGAAACAGTTCCAATATTTCTGGTCATTCCGCCATTGGCCAATGTTCTTGTACTTGTTAAAACAGTTGAATTTCTGTGCTCCATTCCGTCTCCACTTGCATTTGGCACATAACAGGCTAAGAAGGTATATTCACCATAATCAAATTTTGGCAGCTCTCCGAAAACAGCCATTTGTTGTAAGACCACTTTTTTTACACTTTCAAAATATTGATCCGCTTCCGCTTCAGTTCCAATATTGTGTAATGCTAATTTTATTTTTAATTTTTCTCCATTAGAATCAACCTCAAAAGAACGAACCAAATGGTTACTTAACTCTGTTGGACTGTCCATAAAATACTGCATGTTTGGAGCATAATAGGTATTGACAAACATTGGTTTTAACTGTGTCGCAATTTTCCAATCCTTTCTAGGGTTAAAAGTAATTTGAATGGGTGTTTCTTTTAATGAAGGGGCGAACATAAATGTTGCAGGAATGTTTAAATGCGCATGTGTTTCATCAACTTGTGCATAGGTTCCGCCACCTCTATTTGCAAATAAGGTATAGGTCACGTTTACAGTCCCATCATGTGTTGCAACATCCCATTGATACGGATTTGGACGTGTAATTTTTAAGGCTTCTCCTTTACTATTGGTTGCCTTTACGTTGTATACGTTTTTAGCAAACTCATGTATAGCGTATCTCCCAGGAGAAGTTCTACTCATTCTAAAAGAGAACTTTCCAGCTTTAATTTTCGTAAAAGAGACTTTTATTTCTGCCTCGTGTTGCGCAGCATTGGCAAAAGAAATATTATAATTGATATAACTCTGCGCATTACTAAGTGTAGTAATACAAAGCGTTAATAGTAAAATTTTGAATTTGAGTAAACGCATTATTGTTAGTTTTTAAATTGTGTATTCAAAACTACACAAAAATCTTCTAATCTTTCACATATTCTAAGATATCAGAAGGTTGACAATCCAATGCTTTACAAATAGCTTCTAAGGTGGAAAAACGAATGGCTTTAGCCTTACCAGATTTTAAGATGGATAAATTGGCCGTTGTAATGCCAATAGTTTCAGCGAGGTCTTTGCTTTTCATTTTTCGCTTGGCAAGCATTACATCTAAGTTTACAATAATTGCCATAGTTAAATTGTTAAATCGTTTTCTTCCGTTGCTTGTTTTGCTTTTTTAAATATTTCAGCTAAAATATAAAATGCTAAGCCACATGGTATAAGGATGTAAAATTCTTCTTTAGACTCTTTAAAAAAGGAAAAAGAAGATGAACCTATCGAAGCCAAAATTAATCTTAACACCAAAATATTAATTGTGTAGGTGATGAAAATTCTTCCAATTTTTTTAAAGTAGCCAATGTTTTTCTCACTAAAATAAGTGCCTTTTTCGACTTCTTTTAAGATTGAAACAAAATAAGTAAACCCATAAATTAAATAGCCTTTCCAGAAAAATATAGCAGTACTAATTACATAATAGCTCCACTTAATTGCATTTTTAGAAGTAAACCAAGATTCGCTTTTATCAGCAGTTTTTGCCCAATTCAAAAAGGACTTGTATTGTTCCATATCAAACTCTCTCATATCATTTAATAAGATTGATATGGAAGAAACGATAACCACATAGGTTATTATGGTAAGTATGTTTGTATTGTCTTTCATAATTATATTGTTAAATCGTTTTCTTGTTTTAATACTCTTGAGTTTTCAAATATTTTACTGAAGAGTAAAAAGAATAAGCCAATGATAATTGATAGTACACTTTTAAGGTCTATTGTAGCAGCTAATGTGTTTATTAAACGAATAAAAAAATTGGTTTTCATTTGTACTATGTTGTACGCTAAATTTTGAATGTATAATACAGTGAATAGCTGGATAATAATGGTGGAAACACCAATGAAAATAAAAATGTTTCCTGCTTTTTTTAAATTTAAAGTTACTCGTTCATTATAATAATCTGACTTTAAAAATGAAGTTGTACTTTTTCTTAAATAAAACATTGCTAGTATTAGTAGCATATAATTTACAACTGTTGATGTTGGAACTAGATACATTTTCCATCCAAAAGGCTGGTTAAATAGCATTGAAAACATACCTAAAGGAGCTGGTAATGAATCTCGAAAGAAAAATAAAAGGATAAAAAAGATAAACCCAATACTAAACACTGCAATTAGCGTAAAAAATAAAATATTAATAAGGGTTCTTAAGAGTTGAATTTTTTTCATAGTTGCTATTTAATTATACAGCAAATATATAAAAATTATCGTAAAACAATAATAAATTATTTAAAAAGAATAAATTGGTGAATTTTGAATTTCGCCTTTATTAGGCGTTTCGTTATAATTTTTCCTATTTTTGTATTGATGAAATTTCCAAATAAATTAAAATATAAGATACATTCTAGAGTTGAAAACAAAGCATTGAGAACGCTTGGTTTACAATCTAATTTGATAGATTTCTCTTCGAATGATTATTTGGGATTTGCAAAATCTGAAACTATTTTTGATGGAGCACATCAATTTTTGGTTGATGAAAATCTCAAAATAAACGGTGCAACAGGATCACGGTTATTATCGGGAGATCATTGGTTGTATGATGTGGTAGAAAAAGAAATAGCTGAATTTCATCAATCAGAAGCTGCGTTGATTTTCAATTCGGGGTACGATGCAAACCTAGGTTTCTTTTCATCCGTTCCACAACGAGGAGATGTGATTATTTATGACGAATTTATTCATGCATCCATACGTGATGGAATTCAATTATCCAACGCGAAAGCCTATAAGTTTAAACACAATGATGTAGACGATTTAAAACCTTTACTAAAACGTCATTCTGAACTTGTTTCAGAATCTGATAATGAAATATACGTAGTTACCGAATCTGTTTTCTCTATGGATGGAGATATGCCAGATTTGGTGACAATGTCACAAATAATTAAATATCATAACGCTTTTTTTGTAGTGGATGAAGCGCATGCGATAGGCGTTTTTGGGGAAAAAGGTTGTGGCGAAGTACAGCGATTGGGAATAGAAAATCTTGTTTTTGCGCGAATTATTACCTTCGGAAAAGGATTGGGTTGTCATGGAGCAGCAATATTGGGAAGTCAAGAACTGAAACAATATTTAGTCAATTTTGCGAGAAGTTTTGTGTACACAACAGGATTGGCTCCACACGCATTGGCGACAATTAAAATGGCCTATAATGAATTGGTCATTCTAAACAAAAGTGAAGAGTCTCAACAACAAAAACTGCAAGAAAATATTTCTTTTTTTAAGTCAGAAATAAGAAGGTTGCAACTTCAAAAGGTATTTATTGAAAGCAACTCAGCAATACATTGTTGTTTGGTTCCCGGAATTATAAAACCAAAAAAAATAGCCAATCAGTTACATCATAAAGGCTACGATGTGAGGGCCATTCTATCACCAACAGTTTCTGTTGGAGAAGAGCGTTTGCGTTTTTGTTTGCATGCGTATAATTCAAAAAAAGAAATCACAGAAGTTTTAGAGAACCTTCGTGTTTTTATGAACAATTAAAAAAAATCAAATGAAAGAAAGTTATTCAGTTTTAGCTGTTCTTGAATATTCTACAGAAGCACAA
>JAESTN010000272.1 GCA_016763595.1 Flavobacteriaceae bacterium
CCTACCGAATGTCCGGGAGTATTAATTGCAATAAAGGATCCATCGCCAAATATGTCAATAACAGATTCCAATGGAGAAATACCAATTGCAGTAGTCGTATCTAATTCTAAAAGGGTGTCTTTCCTGCCTAAATGATTTGAACTATATATAAAAGGGATATTGAAGATTGTTTCTTCTTTTCCTATAAATTTCGGAATGGAGTTATCAATTTCAGGCAATCCAGCAGAATGATCACCATGAAGATGCGTAAAGAAAATACCATTAATTTCTACATCCTCCTTCTTTAACAAGCTTGAAATATTTTGGCCTGTATTTTGTCTTGTTTCTTTTATGAAATTATTAGCAAAGATTCCTTTTATGTTTCCTTTTTGTTGAAAAGTTTTATCTAGACCAGCATCAATCATAAACCATCCTTTTTCTTTATGGTGAAATAAAAAAGCATAGACATCAACCCATAAAAACTCGCTCAAACTATGATTTTTATCCAGTTTCTCCATGTTTAACATCCCTTCTAAAGGCACTTTTACAGCGCCAGTATTTAGAATTTTAAAGCTGTCTATTTTCGAGTTTTCTTTAAAAATTTCATTCCACTGTTTATTTTTTAGGCTGCTTGTTGGTAATTTATAGGTTTCTCTATTGGGTTGCAGAATTTGATTCCCTATAATCAAACAGATAATAATTACTACTAATACTAAAAATGCTTTACTTTTTTTGTTCATGTCTTTGTAATTTGGAAATACAAAGGTGAATTTATAAAGGGAATGAAACTTGAATGAATTTGCTGTTTTTTAATAATGAGGAGGGTGTTGCTCCAATTGTTTTTACAAATGTTCGGGTTAAGTGTGACTGGTCAGAAAACCCAGTCAAATAAGCCACTTTAGTTAATGAATGCCCATTAGTTAGTTCTCTAAAAGCGAGTTGTAGTCTGTGCCAAAGAATGTAATTTCTAATCGGTAAGCCCATTTCTTGTTTAAATAAATGCAGTAATCTGCTTTCACTTAAATAAGAAACATTCATTAATATTTCAGTAGTAATTTTGGTTTCTATATTATTGGCAATATACTCAAGAACATTTTTAATTCGTTGGTCTCTATTTCTAAATGGAAGTTCAGCTAAATTAAACTTAAAAAGTGATTTAACACTGTCATGTAATTCCCTCCAATTACTATCTTTTATGCTTCTAGTGATGTTGTTAATATCAACGTTTTTAATGTTTGAGGAGGGGAAATCTATTAATGGTTCAGATGCTAAATAATAGTTAAACACAAATTGGCCAAATATTGATTCTGGGTCAATTCCTATAATTAGAATTTCTTTTCCAGTAGCATTACACTCATGTCGGTGGTTTGGTGCCACTAATATAGCATTCTTTTTTACCCAATTTCCAGTTGCATCCTTCCATAAAAAAAAATCATTAATACTAACAATTAATTGAATCATTGGATGTTGATGACTGGAAATACTTGTGTTATTACTACCAATGAAAAGAGATAGTTCCTTCCAAATAATCAAATGATTCATGTATTTAATTTTTGCTAATGTGTTTGGTTTTGTTTTTTTATGGTTAAAAGTGCGCTATGTTTTTAGCCGTTGCGGAAAGATAATTAATTTGCGTGAAATTCTGCTGAGTAAATTCCGTAGCAATTAATTATACTCGTTGTTGTGGAGTCGTTTTTTAATTTCAGAATACCCATTTTAGGAGAGTTATAACTCCAATTATTGAACAAATGGCTAAAAAAATAAAAAGTCCGATAACTGGATAAACAGTTAACTTATCTTTAAATGTCATGTTTGAATTTTCTTTTTTTCGTTTTTGTTTATTCGTTTTCGGTTTAAATTCAGGAATATAATCAGTTTTCTTTTTACTATCAGATTCTAGTTCCGCTATTTTTTTTTGAGCAAATTCAGAAAGTCTTTTTTTGTCTCCACGAAACGTAATTTCCTGCAAAATTTGATAACCAGAATAGTTTACTGATTTCTCATAAATTTCTACGCATTTAGTAATTCGCTCATCTTTTGGTTCAGTTAAAATCCAATATTTCCCAGCAGAGTCCAAAAATCCGCATTCATAATATAATTCAGCGAGTTTATTCCACAATTGAGTTTCGTTTGGGTTTTCCTGAATTAAATTCTTCAATCTGTCAGACGCTTTGAATTTCAATCCGTTTTCAATTTCAGAATCTATTTTGTTTAACTTTTCTTTCAAATTCACACTATTTTCTTAAATGCACCACAACTAGTTATATAATAATATTTTGTTCTGTTATCTCGGTTTTCTTTCGAGATAACACAGGTTTATTTAGGGGATTTCAATTTTAGTTAAAGATACTAAAAAAAGCCTCCCAAATTGGAAGGCTTCTAAGTATACAGTTTTGTTGTATGTGTTACTTTTCAGTTGCTTTATCAACCACAATTCTCTTTTCACGATTCGCCAATTCCCAAGCAGTATGGAAAACCAAACGAGATCTGTTTTCTAACAGGTCGTAGTTAATTTTATCTGGAGTGTCTGATGCTTCGTGATAGTCATCATGCGTTCCATTAAAATAGAAAATAATTGGAATGTTGTTTTTTGCAAAGTTGTAATGATCAGAACGGTAGTAAAAACGATTTCGATCGTTTTCATCATTAAATTTGTAATCTAATTCAATATTTGTAAATTCTTTGTTTACAGCTTCAGAAATTTCATGTAATTCAGTACTTAATTTATCAGCACCAATTAAGTAAATATAATTACGATCTCCTGTACGTTTTGGGTCAATTCTACCCACCATATCAATGTTTAAGTTCGCTACGGTATTTGCTAACGGAACTAATGGCTCGTAATCTGTATAATATTTAGAACCTAACAATCCTTTTTCTTCACCAGTTACATGTAAGAAAATAATAGAACGCTTTGGTCCATGCCCTTTATCAGCTGCAGCTTTAAAAGCTTCAGCAATTTCTAATAAAGCAACCGTTCCAGAACCATCATCATCAGCTCCATTAAAAATTTCGCCTTTAGCATTCACACCAACGTGATCTAAATGTGCAGAAATAATAATGTATTCGTCTGGTTTTTCAGAACCTTTAATAATTGCAGCCACATTTTCAGAAGGATGTGGTGTCTTACTACTTTTAAAGCTCATGTCTAATTTCGTAGCAACTGTAGCTGGTTTGTCAGACTTGTTGATGTTGCTCACTAAAGCTTT
This sequence comes from Flavobacteriaceae bacterium, assembly GCA_016763595.1. Lineage (GTDB taxonomy): Bacteria > Bacteroidota > Bacteroidia > Flavobacteriales > Flavobacteriaceae > Polaribacter. The sequence continues at coordinate 3,189 of JAESTN010000272.1, forward strand.
ACCCATTTTTTCGCTAATTAAGAAATGGTATATTTCTTTTTCAGCATCTTTTTTAGCAGG
>JAESTN010000273.1 GCA_016763595.1 Flavobacteriaceae bacterium
AAAGAAAGAGAGAAATTGGTGTATTTGTATTATCAAAACAATGAATTAGGGAAGGCAAAAATGCTTTTATCAGTGTTAGAAAAACAACGTCAATTGACTCCGGGTTTACTAAATTTTAAAAAGAGGTTTATGAAAACAGTTTTAGTAGCGAAAGTTTCTGAAGTTAAAAAAGGATTGGACGATTTGATAAAAGAATTTGAAACCAATAAAAGTTTTGAAACACTCTATAAAATACTAACTTTGTCGGTCAATACAAATACCAATATTTTATTGTCTTATAGTCAAATTGGATTGGAGTTATATCCAGCACAAGCATTTGTATATTTAATGAATGCAAAAGCGCTAAACCAAAAAAATAATTTCAAAAAAGCAATAGATCAATTAACCAATGGGATTGATTTTGTCATTGATAACAATATGTTAGAAGCAGATTTTTATGATGAAATGGCTAAAAGTTATCTTGGATTAGGGAATAATAAGGAGGCAATAAAAAATAAAAATAAAGCGTTAGCACTACGTAAAAAATAAAAGTTTAATGAAGTTTTTCAGATTCGTTTTAATAGTAATGATGGTATTTACATCTTGTAAATCCAAAAAAGGAATTCTTGGTAGTACACCTATTGCTATTAAAAAGATGTCTGCTAGGAAAGTTTCTAAAAAACACCTTGCGACTTCTTTTGATAAAAAAACGATTGACGCACGGTTAAAGGTTGCTTATAAAAGTGATAAAGATAAGTATAACTTTAATGTAAAATTAAGAATAGATAAAGACAAAGTAATTTGGATAAACGTTGTCTATAAAAGTGTAATTTTAGTTGCTAGAGCAAAAATTACTCCAAATTCTGTTCGGTATTACGAGAAAATCAATAAAACGTATTTCAATGGAGGTTTTGATGTATTGGAAGAGATGTTAGGAGCAGAGGTGAATTTTAAGCAATTACAAAACATGTTGTTAGGTGAGGCTATTTTTGATTTAAAAGCCCAAAAATACAGTTCTGTGGTAGATAATGAAGCACATTTATTGGCCCCTGTTCAGCAACAAGCACTGTTTGATATTTTATTTTGGATCAATCCCGTTCATTTTAAATTAGACATGCAAACAATAAAAAACAGTCAAAAAAACCAAGAATTAAAAGTTGGTTACAAGCATTATTCGAATAGCAATGGGGTGATTTTTCCGAAGAGAATTGAGATTAGAGCAAAAGAAAATGGTAGGTTTACCAATATTGATATCGATTATAAATCAGTAGTTTTTAATAAAAAGATCTCTATTCCTTTTAGGGTACCAAGAGGATATAAACAAGTTGTGCTATAATGAAGTTTTCTAAACTGTTTTTTTTCTTATGTATAGCTGCCACATTTTTAAATGTTGGAGGTTCTCAAGCGCAAACTAGAAAACAACTAGAAGCCGAAAGGAAGAAAATAAAGCAAGAAATAGTGAAGGTAAATAGATTGTTATTTGCTACCCAAAAGAAAGGGAAAAATGCTTTAGAAGATCTAAAAGACATCAACCAGAAAATAACAACAAGAACAAGTTATATCAACTTAATACAGAAAGAGTCTTCGCTTCTTTCTTCAGAAATTAATCAGAATCAAAAAGTAATTACCAAGCTTCAGAAAAAGCTAGAAACGTTAAAGAAAGATTACGCAGAGATGATTTTTAAATCATATAAAAGCAAATCTAAACAAAGTCAGTTGTTATTTTTAATGTCTTCTCAAAACTTCCAGCAAGCATATAAACGCCTGCAGTATATGAAGCAATATACCAAGTTTAGAAAAAAACAAGGAGAGGAAATTGGCATACAATCTAGTCTTATTGTACAGTTTAATGATTCTCTTTTGTTTAAAAGACAAGAAAAAGACACCTTGATAAAGGTTGAAGAATCAGAAAAATTAAAGATAGAGTCGGATAAAAAGGACAAAGAAAAATTGGTTTCTCAAATTAATAGAAGAGCAAGCAAGTATAAAAGAGAGATTCGAGTAAAACAGAAAGAAGAACGAAGAATTGCAAATAAAATTGATGACATTATTAAAGCTGCAATTGCAAAATCGAATAGAAATAAAGCAAATAAAAATGCGAAGGGGTTTGCGTTAACACCAGAAGCGAAAGCATTGGCTAAAAGATTTGAACAAAATAAAGGAAAACTTCCTTGGCCAGTAACAAATGGTTTAGTGGTTAGAAGGTTTGGTACCCAGCCTCACCCAACGCTTGGCGGAATTACGATTACAAGTTCTGGGTTGCATATTGGAACAAACAAAGGAACCTATGCAAAAAGTGTTTTTAATGGTAAAGTGTTAGCTGTTCAGTTGCTTTCTGGAGGAAAAAAAGCAGTCTTAGTACAGCATGGAAATTATATTACCACCTATAATAATTTAGAAACTTTATCGGTTAAAAAAGGGGATACGATTATTACAGGACAAACAATAGGTAAAATATTCACCAATAAAGTCACAGGGAAAACTACGTTAATTTTTGTGTTGCATAAAGAAACCCAAAGACAAAACCCTAAATACTGGTTATTAAAAAGATAGTTAGCTTTTCATAATTTTTTTAAGTACGTTTTTCTTCGTAATTACTGCCGAAGTCAACACACCAGAAAATAATGCAGCGGCAACCCCAGCAGAAACAATATCTTGTCCTGTTAAATAGAAGTTTTTAATTGGTGTTCTTGGTTGTAAAAAACGTTGCCTAAATCTTTTTGGTGTATGATCTAGTCCATAAATCTCTCCTTTTTCGTAATTCACAAAATGTTGAGTTGTTAAGGGGGTTGAAAGCTCGTAACAGTCAATTTTTCCTTTTACTTGTGGTATTTGTTTGTATAGTTCTTCCAATAAACGCTTCGAAATTTTTTCTTTTAAAGCAGTGTACTCATCACCGCGTTTCATCCATTTAGTTCCATTCCAATTTTCAAAAATAGCATAGGGTAAAAGCGTTATAATATCAATGGTGCTTTTGCCTGGGTATCTGTTTGGCCAATCTGGATCTTTTGCAGATGGAAACGAAACATAAACAACAGGAAACGGACTGTCTATATCTTTTAAATAACGATCGACACAGGCATCATGATCTAACTCTTCTGGATAGATCCAAAGATTTGTTTTAGGAAGCTCTAATTCTTCTGGTGACCCATTTAAACCAATATATAAACAAGCATGTGAAACAGATGGAGTTACTTTTTCTAATTGTTTATTGAATTGATGTTTTATAACCGAACTTGATGGTAGTAATTTTTTATAGGTGGTAATTACTCCTGCGCCACTAATAATGTTTCTCGCTTTAAATATTTTTCCATCAGCCATTTTTACCCCAATGGCTTTGTTGTTTTCAATGATAACTTCTTCTACCTCTGCGCTAATTAATATGGTTCCACCAGCTTGTTCTATAACTTTATCCGTTGTTTTAGAAATTTGAGAAGATCCGCCAATAGGGAAACTTGCGCCATCAAAATAATGTCTAGCAACAGATGCGTGCATGGTAAAGCTACTTTGTTTAGGTGGCAATCCATAATCTCCATATTGCCCAGAAAGTACTTTTATTAGCTCTTGGTTTTTTGTGATCGAACTTAAAACCTGGTAGGTAGTTTTGTCAGAGAATTTTAAAAAAGGCTTTCGCATGTAGTTTCCAAAAAGGGTACTTACAAATTTTGGAACCGCCTTTTCCATGTAAAAACGTTGACTTGCTTTTGTCGCTTCAAAAACCAAGCTCACATAGGTGTTAATTGCCTCTTTCTCGTCAGGAAAATATTCGTATAATTTCTCTTTAAAATTGGTCGTCCCTTTTACAAAATCGTAGCTTTTTTGTCCAATGATGATTTTATCATACACCGTTCCCATGTCTGCCCATTTTAACTGTCCATCGGTAACATAATCAAATACTTTTTTTACGACAGAAGTTGGTCTTTGAACATCACCAATATAATGTATTCCAACATCCCATTCATATCCTTTTCTTTTAAAAACATGCGTAAATCCACCGGCTGTATAGTGTTTTTCTAAGACAAGAACTTTTTGCCCTTCTTTTGCTAAAATTGCAGCGGTCGTTAAACTTCCCATTCCAGAACCAATAATTATGGCATCGTAAGAATTGGCTAAAGTTGGATTTTTCTTGTAAGATTGGATCATAAAAAAAAGTAAGAGCGTATATTAGTCTAGCGAATATACAATCTTAATTTTTTAGAATGATTCCGTAAAAATAGTATTGTTAATTGAACAAAGCTTTCAATTCGGTAGCATCATCTGGATTCATTTTTCCTGATAAAATTAAGCTTAACTGTTTTCTACGTAAAGCGCCATCAAAACGTTCTTTTTCTAAAGGGGTTTCAGGAACAATTTGTGCAACAGGAATTGGGCTACCCGTTTCATCTACAGCTACAAATGTGTAGATGCCTTCATTTGCTCTTGTTCTTAAGCCAGATTCTCTATCTTCTATCCAAACATCTACATATACTTCCATAGATGATTTAAAAGCCCTAGAAACTTTCGCTTCTACAGTTACAACACTACCAACGGGTACTGCTTTTGCAAAAGAAACATGATTTACAGATGCAGTAACTACAATTCTTCTAGAATGACGTCGTGCTGCAATACTACAAGCTCTATCCATTCTTGCTAGTAATTCACCACCAAATAAATTATTCAAAGGATTTGTTTCAGCAGGTAAAACTAAATCTGTTAAAATAGTTACAGATTCTTTTGGAGTTTTTGGGCTCATCAGAAAAAAGATTTTAAATTTTCCGCAAAGATAAGTAATAACAGGCTAATGTTATTGAAGTATTCGTATTAAAAAGGAAAAATTAGTATAATTTCTTTATTAATAACCAAGCGTCTTCAGAAACGTTGTATCTAATATTTGCTAAGGTTTTATACGCTTCAGTTCTAGTTTCGTGACTCGAATAAATAACTTGAGTTAAGCCCCATTTATTCTTTCCGATAATTTCTGCTTTAAACCCTTTGGCTTTCAGTTGCTTTAATTTTTTCACAGCATTTTCATGGAATTCAAAAGCACCAGCAACAATATGAAAGTTCTTAGGAGTTTCTTTTGAAACGTTTAATTGAATTGTTGGTAACGGGTTGTCTATTACAAAAGTTGCCGATTGAATTTTCTTTTCAACAGCTTGTTGTTGTTTGGCATATTGCTCTTGTAATTGATTTGTTTGATATCCATTCCAGCCAATAACTCCAACCGTAAAAACAATAGCGGCAGCAGCAGCATATTTAACAATCCCACTAACTCTTTTTTGAGCTACAACAACAGGAGCTAATTTTTCAACTTGCGTTTTATATTCTAATCGTTTTATTGCAGGAGAGCTTAAGGCACTCATTCCAAACGTTTCTGTTAAGTAATTCGTAACCGTATTTGGCTCAAACGTAATTTGTTGCTCACTATTTAAAGATAAACTACCAACTTTACCAATACCTACAGATTCAGTTTGTAACTGAGTAGTCCAACTTTTTACAATAGCAGCAATTTTTTGGTTTGCT
>JAESTN010000274.1 GCA_016763595.1 Flavobacteriaceae bacterium
AAAGAAGATTTCATTTATTACATCCTTTTTACTGCAGAACAATTACAATTAAATCCAGAAGAGCTTTTATTATTCTTTATTGGAGACATAGAAGAAGAATCTGAATTGTACCATATTGCATATCAATATATAAGAAATGTGGATTTTATTAAAATTGACAATTCATTTTTTGATACTGAAAAAGACATCTCTAATCATACAAATTACATAACAACACCATAAATGCGTATAATTTCTGGAAAACATAAAGGAAGAAGATTAACTGCTCCGAAAAAGCTACCTGTTAGACCTACAACAGATATGGCCAAAGAGTCTTTATTTAATATCTTGAATAATCATTATTATTTTGAGAACTTAGACGTTATTGATTTGTTTACTGGAACAGGTAACATCAGTTTTGAATTTGCTTCTCGTGGATCTAAAAACATCTATAGTGTAGACAAACATTATGGATGCATTAATTTTGTGCGCGACACAGCAAAAGAGCTGGATTTAGACATTACAACATACAAAAGCGATGTGTATACGTTTTTAGAAAAAACACCTTTAAAAGGGGATGTTATTTTTGCTGACCCTCCTTATGATTTCGAAGAAGCGCAATTTTTAAAGATTGCAACGCTAGTTTTCGAAAGAAAAATCTTAAATCAAGAAGGATTACTTATTATTGAGCATTCTAAACATACAGATCTATCTTCTCATTCAAATTACAGCTATTCAAAAAGATACGGAGGAAATATCTTTAGCTTTTTTGAGTATATTGAGTAGCAAAAGAACCCACATGAAACACGTTAATTCTTTAATTTCTATTATTATATTTTGCCTATTCTTGAATGTATTTAATACAAATGCGCAACAAAAGGAGATTCCGAAAGAAGAACGTTTAGCTTGGTTTAAAGATGCAAAACTCGGTATTTTTATTCATTGGGGAATTTATGCTGTAAACGGAATTGATGAATCTTGGTCATTTTACAACAACTACATTTCATATACAGATTATATGAAGCAGTTAAATGGGTTTACGGCCAAGAATTACAATCCCAATGAATGGGCCAAACTCATTAAAGAATCAGGTGCTAAATATACTATAATCACGACAAAACATCATGATGGTGTTGCATTATGGGATTCTAAATTTGGAACTTTAAATACCGTAAAGAAAACACCAGCTAAAAAAGATCTAATAAAACCTTTTGTAAAAGCTGTTCGGAAACAAAACTTAAAGGTGGGCTTATATTATTCACTTTTAGACTGGTCTTATCCAAATTACCCAAACTTTACAAGAACAGAAAGTAGGTATAAAAAAGATGAAAAAAGGTGGGCGGATTTCACAAAATACAATTTTGGCCAATTAAACGAATTAACAACATTTAATCCAGACTTATATTGGTTTGATGGGGATTGGGAACAGCCGGCCGAAAAATGGAAAGCCAAAGAAATCAGAGCTCTTTTATTAGCGAAAAACCCTAATACAATTATCAATTCAAGATTACAGGGCTATGGTGATTATGCTACGCCCGAACAAGGCATACCAATTACAAAGCCCACTAGTAAATTTTGGGAATTGTGCATGACACTAAATAATTCATGGGGGTATCAACCAAATGATAAAAACTACAAGACCGTAAATCAAATTATTAGAATTTTTGTTGACTGTATTAGCATGGGAGGTAACTTATTATTAGATATTGCTCCCAAACCTGATGGGACAATTCCTTCTGAGCAAGTAGCCATTTTAAAAGGATTGGGCAGATGGACAAAAAAACACAAAGAAGCCATCTATGGTACAAGAGCTGGAATTCCGAAAGAGCATTTTAACGGATATACCGCTTTATCAAAAGATAAAACTATTTTATATTTATATGTTGATAATAAACCTAACGGTCCTCTTTTAATTAAAGGCTTAAAGAATAAAGTAAATAGAATTTGGGTTGTAGGCAACGGAACAAAACTCTCTCATAAAGTAATCGGGAAACAATACTGGAGTTCAGTACCTGGAATGTTATATATAGATGTCCCTGAGAAGGTTCAAGATAAAGATGTTACTGTCATTGCAATACTATTAAAAGGAAAAGTAGCCCTGTTTAGAGAAGAGGTAAAAGCAATAGAAAGCAATTAGCTACAGCATTGAAAATAACCAACTCGCTAACAAGAAAGAGGATACAAGTACTATAGCGGCTATTATATATAATTTTTTTGGTTTCATTCTACAATAGTGAATTAATAATGTCATTAATTGAAATACCTTCTGCTTCTGCCTTATAATTTTTCACAACTCTATGTGATAAAATTGGGATTGCAACCGCTTTAACATCTTCAATATCGGGTGAAAATTTACCCTTAATAGCAGCACTTGCTTTTGCCGCTAATATTAGATTTTGAGAAGCTCTTGGTCCTGCACCCCAATCTACATAATTCTTAACAAAATCAGAAACGTTTTCTCCGTTTGGCCTTGTTTTAGTCACTAAAGACACAGCATATTCTACAACATTATCTGCAACAGGGATTCTTCTAATTAGTTGTTGAATTTCAAGAATCTCATTTGATGAAAAAACAGGGAAAACTTTTTGTATTTTGTTTGACGTGGTATTTTTCACGACTTCAACTTCTTCTTCAAAAGTTGGATACTCTAAATTAATAGAGAACATAAAACGGTCCAATTGAGCTTCTGGCAAAGGGTATGTTCCTTCTTGCTCTATGGGGTTTTGTGTTGCGAGTACATAAAAAGGCAAATCTAATTTATAATGATGACCAGCAACAGTTACAGATCGTTCTTGCATTGCTTCTAACAGTGCTGCTTGTGTTTTTGGTGGGGTTCTATTAATTTCATCAGCTAAAATGATATTGCTAAAAATAGGGCCTTTTATAAAAGTGAATTTCCGATTTTCATCTAATATTTCACTTCCTAAAATATCTGAAGGCATTAAATCTGGAGTAAACTGAATCCTTTTAAAATCAAGCCCTAACGCATCAGAGACTGTATGAACTAATAATGTTTTTGCCAAACCAGGAACACCAATTAGTAATGAGTGTCCTCCACAATATACAGATAACAAAACATAGTTAACAGCATCTTTTTGCCCAACTATTACTTTAGCTATCTCTTTCTTTAATTGAGACGTTTTCTCTACTAAATGTTTAATTGCAGTTACATCAGACATTAATAATTAGTTTTCTTTTCTCCAGTTTTTTTCAAAGGTACATTTGTATTTATCACTAATCTTAATGTAAGTGTCTTTTATTTTTTCTTTAGACCATTTAGTAATGTTCTCTTCTTTTTTCTTTTGTAATGCTAGTTTTTGAACCTTCACATAATCATTTACCAATGCTGCTTTATGTGTTAAAGTTCTATCCTTCATGTAAATGATTTTATACATTTTCTCACCTTGTTGAGTCTCGTCATAATAAGGCTCTGTAATTTCT
>JAESTN010000275.1 GCA_016763595.1 Flavobacteriaceae bacterium
AAAAGGAAGTTTGTTACAAAATATTTTTTGAATCGCCTTAAACTCAGACAGATCTCCTTTTATTGTTCCTGGAGCATGCATCACAATGGCATCAATTTCATCAATAGAATTTTCTCCCAATGCCATTTTCATAGATTTCTGAAAACAAGTTGCTTCTGTAGAAATAGAGATATTATGTTCTAAAATTTCTGTAGCATATCCAACTCCAATAATCTTTGCAATCGCATTCTCTTTTATTCCCTCTTCTAAACACAACACTGCAGCTGCTTCTCCCAAGACCATGGTGTTCTTTTTCTTTTCTAGATTAAACGCTTGACATGGGTACTCCGTTGCATTCTTTGCATAGATTTTTAAGGCTTGCATTTGTGCGATGGTGAAATCCGTTAATGCAGCTTCACTTGCACCCACTAAAAATTTATCTGACATTCCTGAATTAATCCAAGCAACACCATTTAATAAAGCGTGTAATCCAGTAGAACAGGTAATAGAGTGTGAAATTTCTGGTCCATCAGTTTGCAAATCGTGTGCTACCCAAGAAGAAATATTCCCTAAAGTTGTCGTTGGAGAACTCAAGGTTTCTGCTTGTTTATTTTCTAAAAAATCCTTGTGATATTTTTCAAATAATGTTGTTGCTCCTCGCGAAGAGCCCAAATTAATTCCGAAATTATCTTCTGACCTCCAGTTGGCCTTTTTAATTGCTTTTCTAGCCACAAACAATGCATATAAAACGGCATCATCTAGATTTTTATATTTAGAATCCGATTGTTTTAACTCTTCAATTCCGCATCGATCTTCTTTAGAAATTTGAGCTACTAATGCAGAAAAGTTCTCAAACTTTTTTTCTGTTATAAAATGAGCATCATTTCGATAGTTTTCCCAAATAGTATTTTGATCGCTTCCTAAGGCAGAAAGTGAAGAAATAGCAGTAATGGATATTGGTTTTTGCAAAGCCTAAAGTTTTGCACAAAGATACATTTTCATACAAGAACGATTTAGATTATAGCTAAAGATTCCTCAATTGCTTGATAGACTTTTTCTAATTGTTTATCAGTAATCACATACGGTGCTAAAATGTAAATGGTATTCCCTAACGGACGCAAACAAACCCCATTTTCCATAAAGAAACGGAACAACTTATAACGCAAATCTCCATAGCGATCCATTTCTACGTTTAAATCCAATGCATAAATAACACCAAGCTGACGTGTTTCTTTTACCTTCGGATGATTTTTAATTCTAGCATCAAATGTTTGATGTGATTTTATAATTCTTTGAATACTATTCTGAATTTCTTCTGATTGTAATAATTCTATTCCTGCTAATGCAGCGGTACAAGAAGTTGGATTTGCAGAATAGGTATGTCCGTGAAAAAAACCTTTACCAATATCATCACTTAAAAAAGCATCGTATACATTTTGTGTAGTACTTGTAATTGCCATGGGCACCAAACCTGCTGTTAATGATTTTGATAAACAGATAATATCTGGTTGATTTACCAAATGCTCTGAGGCAAAGTTTTTTCCGGTTTTTCCAAAACCAGTCATTACTTCGTCTGCAATTGCTAATACATTGTGTTGTTTTGCTATTGCTAACAATTCATCCAGCAGCCTGCCATCAAACATTTTCATGGCAGCAGCTCCTTGTACCAAAGGTTCATAAATAAATGCAGCAACATTGTTTTCTGAAAGCAGCTTTATAAATTGTTCTTTTACAATTTCAAAATTCTCTTTTGTGGGAACCTGAATTCTGGCTACATCAATAAAGAAATCTTCAAACGGTCCATTATAAACTGACAACCCAGAAACAGACATTGCTCCAAATGTATCACCATGAAAACCACCCTCTAAAGCAATTATTTTTCCGCGTTTTTCTCCTTGATTGAAATGGTATTGCAAAGCCATTTTTATCGCAATATCTACAGAAGTAGAACCATTGTCTGAAAAAAACAATTTCTCTTGATTATTGGGTAATATTTTAATCAGTTCTTCTGATAACTTAATAGCTGGCTCGTGGGTAAACCCTGCAAAAACAACATGGTCTAATTGCTGCATCTGAGCATATACTTTACTTGTAATATAGGCATTACAATGCCCATACATGCACGTATACCAAGAAGCTATTCCATCTATATATTCGTTTCCCTTATCATCAAACAACAAGGCCTCTTTTGCTTTGGTTATTGCCAAATGATTTGGATGTAATTTGTGTTGTGTTAATGGATGCCACAAATGTTTTTTATCTCTCTCTTGTAATGTCATAATCTTTATGTTGAATTTATTTCAACATCTTTTTAAATTAATTCTCCTAATGTAATATTTAAGGCTTTTTAATTATAGTTTCTCCAACTTCTCTCGAAACAATTCTGCATATTCGAGAATTACATTGCTGTCAAAATACGGTTCTTCTTCTATGCGACCAATTACAGAAATAGTGGTCATTTTCTGAATAATTTCTTCCGTAGTTTTATGCTCCTCTCCAGAAAAAATAATTGAAACGTCAAACCCTTTTTCTTGCAGTAATTTTATGGTTAATAAGGTGTGATTGATACTTCCTAAATAATGACGAGAAACAACAATTACGTTATAATCTGATTTGATGAGATCTAAAATCGTTTCCGAATTATTTAAGGGAACTAACAATCCACCAGCGCCTTCAATGACTAAATTATTTTTTGTTTTTGGTACACTTATTTTTGAAAGATCAATTTCAATTCCATCTATTTCTGCAGCTGCATGCGGACTCATAGAAGTTTGTAATGCATAGCTATTTGGATGAAATTTTGATTGTAGATTTGAAACTAGTTTTTCTACTTTCTTCGTATCACAATTATCTAATTCACCTGCCTGTATTGGTTTCCAATAATCTGCTTTTAATGCTTCTGTAACAATAGCTGATGCAATTGTTTTTCCTACTTCTGTAGAAATTCCTGTGATGAAATATTTTTTTTGCATTAAAAAATTGTTTTACAATCATTACAAATAAACTTCCTGCTTTCGAAGAAAGGAAACAACATATAAAACACATTTTTACGTTGTGATGGAGCAACTAAAATTTTTATTGAACTACATTTTCCACAAGGTATATCATTTCCATCTGCATCTTTTTCATAAACTCTTATTTCATTATACACTGCGGATGCTTTTTCTAAATCACTGTTATGAACTAACAATTTTACACCCCCAATTGCTTGACTTAACAAAGGATCAGTATCAATAGTTTTTTCATCCATCAACATCGTTTTTATTTCTTCAGAATCTAATTTAGATTTCACTAATTGTGCTTCTGTAGAATATTCAAAAACGGCTAAAACGGTATAATCTTCTTTCATTTTCTCTTTTTTAATTG
>JAESTN010000276.1 GCA_016763595.1 Flavobacteriaceae bacterium
AATTATAAATCCGATAAATATTGTTGATTCCAAAATATTCTGAGTGTTTTAAAATTGATGTACCGAAAGTTTCATAGCCTTTTTCTGAGGTCAATTTAAAACTAAATTTTCAATTCACCGAATAGCAAGCAATTAATTATACACGGTGTTGGCACCAGTTTTTATTTTTTTAGTTCTATTATTTGTTGTTTTGCAAACTCTATTGCTCTATCATCTCCATATTCAACTGTCTTTTTATAATATTCTATAGCTTTTTTCTTGTCACCTTTCAATTTATAACCTTGAGCAATGTTTCCAAGAACAATGTAATCTTTTGGATTAATTTTTTCTGCTCGCAAAAGAGGTTCAATTCCTTTGTCATATTCTCCAGTTAGTAAATAAGTAATTGATAAATTCGATAAACTCTCAATATGATTTGGATAGAACTCCAGAACTGTGTTTGCAATTTCTCTCATATTTTTTAGCAAGTCATCATTTCCAGTATTGTACAATTGTAATTGATAGTTTTGGATGTCTAAAAGAAATTCTTTTTCTCCACCATCATATTTTTCGTTGTTAGTCCAAGTCCAATTATTCTCGTTTTTGGCTGAATACTCAATTGTTTTTTGAATTTCGGAAGTGAAATTTTTCCAATCAGATACTTCTCCCAAAACATAGATTTTTCCAAATCGCATATCAAGTCTGTTGGGATAAAGTGTAATTCCTTGGTCAATTTTACTGATTGCTTTTTCTAATTCCTTTTGGTCAAAATGTATTTTACTTTCTAAAAAACCTGCTGTTTTATTTAAACTATCTTTTAAAATAAGACTTTCTCCATTTGGTTCATCTTTTGACATAACAAGAATTTCTTGCTTTGATTTCATAAAATGATAATTGAAGTAACTTGTATAAAGTTCAGCATCTTTTGGATTAGCCAAATTCCATTCAGTCAAAACTTTTAATTGATTAATAGTATCATTAGTTTGACAATATTTTTGAAATTCAGATTGATAATCTTGACTAAATCCGATTTGCGAAATTAAAATCGCAATTAATGTTCCTAATATTCTTTTCATTCGTGATTTTTCTCAAATTGGTGCCAACGTGTAATATAATTACTAAAGGTGATTTTATCTAGATCTATGTTTCAGATAAAAGGAACTATTGATCATTTTATCAGTTTATAAAAATAGTGAAATATGAATTCTAATTCTTTGACTATTATTTCAATACACAAAACAGATATGTATTTCTAGTGTTTAAAGAATTATGAATTATGAATTATGAGTGTTGAGTTTCAACGTGACATAGAATTGAGATTGGAAATAACGAACAACCAATAACTATTCGCCAATAACCATACCCGTCATTACATGAGGCAACGAAGCAGTCTAATTAGTTTCAGTTACAATCAAACAGATTGCTTCACTGCGTTCGCAATGACGGTGTTAATGATAATTATGCGATTGCTGGTGCTAAACTTTATACAGTGTTGCGGTCGTTATTTTTTTATTCCAAAACCATAAGGAGCTTTTAATTTTCCAGAATCATACATATTAATGTATATAGAAATTGTGTCTTTTGAGTTTTCCCAGGTTACTCTATAATTATCCAACATGACAGCTCCATTGAATCCATTTTTACTTTTTACGGGACAGCAACTACCAGCGCGATAATAAGAGATCTGCTCGCCATTTGGGCCAGTCAAAGCATTTAAGTATCTCCTTTCATTTCGCGGTCCTTCAGCGTTTTTTGCACCTCCTACTTCAACGGGATTTTTTGATGACAAACCGTATGTTTTATCTTTAGATATTTCGTGGATCACAAATGTATTTGCATCACGTAGTGTTTGTTTTACATTTTTAGAATACTGTTTTGTTGTCGAGCAAGAGACAAGTACAAGAATAATTACAATAAGTGTTAATTGATTTTTCATTTTCATTTTTTTAGTTATAGGCAGCGTATTTGTATACGTTTTTCGCCTTGTTTAAGTACCTAATTTACTAAATATAAACTGAATAGAATACCCGCGAGGGTTTTAGTAAGTAAGTGAGTACTAGCAATTAATTTTATACGGTGTTGCAACCTAGCTTTCTAAAATTCTATTTAGACCTAAACGAATCATATTTTTTAGGAAGTTGGTAGTTGTCAGATTCAATTTGTCTCAGAATAGATTGTGTTTTCCATTTCCCATTTATCTTTACTAATCGAATGCTATTCGTACCTCTTTTAGTGATGGAATCAGTTGTATTGGTGTGGTAAATATGATAACTGATTCGATGTGCAACATTGCCAAAATAAGTTGTTTCAGACCCGATTTCTCTTTCATCAAAAGAAAAAAGATGTCCTGCTTTAAAAGCATCTTTAAATTCATTAACTCCATCTGATATAAGAGAAACAATCACGGTATCTTTTTTGAATTCTTGAAATATTGCATTCGATGTATAGTAGTTTTCATATTTTGAGAAATCTGGATGGTCCCCTTTCTTAACATACCAAACTTTATATGCGCCTTCAATTGCTTTATTAATGTCTATTTCGATTTGTGAAATTTTAGTTTCTTCACGAGTCTCTTTTTCTAAATTTTTGTTCTCCTTGGTTTCGCAACTTTGCAATACATTTGCGATACCTAAACAAACCAGTGACATTAAGGCAATTGATTTATAGATTTTATTTTTTGTAATCATAATTTATTTTATTTAGTTACTATTATTTTTGCTTGCTTGGAACTCGTTATATAGAGAACAAAGTTTTAATTTGTAGTTTCTGTGTTCTTTTTTAATCCCTAGTTTACTCCTCAAATAGAACGATTAATTAGACGAAATAATGGTCTCAACTACCTTTGTGTTGGGGAAATCTATAGGGAATATCATTCCGTTTTCTGACCAACCTTTATTTGTGATATAACTATTTTGTATGCTCGAATTCTTTTGTATGCCATTGTTAAAAAGAGCGTAGTATTTACTATCAGCACTAAAAGCAGTTAATTTATACTTTATTGATATTAGTTATTATAATTGACCATCAAAGTCACTAAGGATTTCAAATCTAAATTTGCCTCAATTTTAGCTAGTTTTGTTATTTGATTTGGGCTATCCGTAACAATTACTTCTATACCATTAAGTAAATAATAATTGTATTTTATTTGGTCACCATTAACTCTTTTTGTACTTGTCTTTATGCCAATTTTTTTTGGTAAATTTTTGCCTGACCTTAACCTTAGAAACCAATTTTCTCTTAAATGATTGATTGTCTCTTGATTTTTTGCAAGTAATTGAACTAGGCTATCAAGTTTACTACTTTCTTGAATTTCTAAAATATTTTCTGCTATCCGAATTACAGACAAGTTTGAATATTCTTGATATAGTGATTTAAAATTATAGTACTTAGGCTTTAAACCTGACACTGACGCATTCCCATTAAAAGCTATATGAATGTCTATTGTTTGATACCAAAACATTGTATCATTAACTAATTGAAGTGTTTGAAACCTATGTATAAGTTCATTTTCAAGTCTTTTTTTTTCTTTAAATTCACCTTCTCTATCAGTATGAGAGTTATATAAAAAATTTACGCTACCAATTAGAATGGTAGAAAGGATAAACAGTCCGAAATTTGTATTAAAAAATTGAATTAGGCTAGACTTTTTATTGCTATTTTCTAGTTTGGCTTTTAATCCATGTCTAAACAGCTCTTCATCACGGATTTTTAATTTTTCTTCTTCGGATAACATAGTGTTCCTTCGTTTAAATTAATTACAACTGGTTATACAGATAACAAAGTTTTTGTTATTGGGGTCTTTTTCTAGATAAAAGTAATTCACATTACTCTGTGTTATTTGGTCTAAATATAACAAAATCAATACTATAACATTGTTGTAGTTGACAAAAAGTAGTCGTAAATAAAGAGAATAGGTATTTATACCTAGATAGAAAAAGTTTTGAGTGGTGCGATCTAAGTGTTTAGTTTAGGAAAGGAGTTACAAAGTATAACGCAGGGATTGTCATTGGATATTTTTCATCAAAAAACAAGGCGAGTTTTTGCGTAGGATTATTAAACTTAACATCTATTTTAATTGAAAATACCCAAACGGAGTTTGCAAAGAGTGCAACGGTCTGGGCGATGCCAGTAAAGTAAGGGGTTTCAACGAGCCCATTTTTCGGATTAGCAATAGTAATTACGATTTTATTTGGAATAAGCACCGAAGCCCTTATTGGGTATAGCCGTTGTTGGCAACAGTTTTAATTTAAATAATCATTTACATGTAATAATTTATATTCAGGAGAAGCATCGAATAAAATATTGAGTAAGTTCATATGTCCAGCACCGTATAGTACCAAAATTCTATCTTCAGGGGTTGTACTAACACGTTGAATATTTCTAAAAATCCTCAAATTTCTATTAAACCACAAGACGTGACGTAATCTGGTCCAAACTGTTCATATCCTTTTGTCTCGTATTTAAAAATACCTATTAAATAGGATCCTAACCCCTTTTTAATGTATTCTTCAGAATTTA